>CAZSFA010000025.1:0-25943 GCA_964606055.1 uncultured Oceaniradius sp.
TCATCGTGCGCACGAAGTTGTCGCGCGTGGTCACATCGACATAGCGGCCCTTGAGTTGCGCGCGGTCCGTGAAGCCGATCGCATGAACGACGAAGTCGAGGCTCCCCCATGCCTTGCCGATCGCATCGAAGGTCGCTGCGACCTGGCCCGCATCCTCGACATCGCATTCAAGGACCAGGTCGGAGCCTGCCTTTTCGGCCAGCGGGCGCACGCGCTTGCCCAGCGCTTCGCCCTGATAGGTGAAGGCCAGTTCGGCGCCCTGCGTGGCCGCGGCGTCGGCAATTCCCCAGGCGATGGAATGATCATTGGCAACGCCCATGATCAGACCGCGCTTGCCCGCCATCAATCCGCCCATCGTCAAGCTCCCGTGGTTTCGCTCATTCCTGATAGCCGGCGAAGGCGAGCGTGGCATTGGTGCCGCCAAAGCCGAACGAGTTGGAGATGGCGATGTCGAAATCGACATCGTCGATCCGTTCGCGGACGATGCCGGCGTTCTCGAACTCCGGATCGAGTTCGGTGATGTGCGCGCTTTCGCAGATGAAGCGGTTGTTCATCATCAGCAGCGTGTAGATCGCCTCCTGGACGCCGGTTGCGCCCAGCGAATGGCCGGTCAACGACTTGGTCGAGGACACATGCGGCATTGCGTCGCCGAACACCGTGCGGATCGCCTCGATCTCGCGCTTGTCGCCGACCGGCGTCGATGTGCCGTGCGTGTTGACATAGGTGACGTTGCCCGACGTGGTCGCCAGCGCCATGTTCATGCAGCGCACCGCGCCTTCGCCCGACGGTGCGACCATGTCATGGCCGTCCGAGGTCGCGCCATAGCCGACGATCTCGCCATGGATCGTCGCGCCGCGTGCCTTTGCATGTTCGAGTTCTTCGAGCACCAGAACGCCCGCGCCGCCGGCGATGACGAAACCGTCGCGGGTTGCGTCATAGGCGCGCGAAGCGGTTTCCGGCGTGTCGTTGTGCTTGGACGTCATTGCGCCCATGGCGTCGAACAGGTTCGACATCGTCCAGTCCAGATCCTCGCTGCCGCCGGCAAAGACGATCGACTGCTTGCCCAACTGGATCAGTTCGTAGGCGTTGCCGATGCAGTGGTTGGACGTCGCGCAGGCCGACGAGATCGAATAGTTGACGCCCAGGATCTTGAACGGGGTGGCAAGCGTCGCCGAGGCCGTCGACGACATCGCCTTTGGCACCGCGAACGGGCCGATCCGCTTGGGCGAACCATTGGCCAGCGTCAGCTGCGCCGCTTCGAAGATCGTGCGCGTCGACGGCCCACCCGAGCCCATGATGATCCCGGTCCGCTCGTTGCTGACCAGATCCTCGCCCAGCCCCGCATCGGCGATGGCCTGCTGCATGGCGACGAAGTTCCACGCCGAGCCGAGCGCCAGAAAGCGCGACTGGCGACGGTCGAGTTGCTCGAACGGGTCGAGGGTCGGTTTGCCGTGCACATGGCACCGAAAGCCCAGTTCGGCATACTCGTCCGCACGGCTTATGCCGGACCGCGCGGTCTTGAGCGCCTCCAGCACCTCGCCGGTGTCATTGCCGATCGAGGAGACGATCCCCATGCCTGTGACGACGACACGTTTCATATGATAATCCCGTATTGTGGACGTTTGTCCGGCTCAGGCCTTGTCCTGGAACAGGCCAACCCGCAGGTCGCTCGCCTTGTAGATGGTCTCGCCGTCGGCCTTCATCCAGCCATCGGCGATGCCGAGCACCAGCCGGCCGCGCATCACGCGCTTGAAATCGACGCCGTATTCGACCTTGCCGATGTCGGGCGTGACCATGCCGGTGAACTTGACCTCGCCCGTCGAAAGCGCCCGGCCCTTGCCCGGCTCGCCCAGCCAGCCAAGGTAGAAGCCGGTCAGCTGCCACAGCGCGTCAAGGCCGAGGCAACCCGGCATCACCGGATCGCCGATGAAATGGCATTCGAAGAACCACAGATCGGGCCGGATATCGAACTCGGCGCGGATGAAGCCCTTGTCGTTGGCCCCCCCGGTCTCGCTGACCTGGGTGATCCGGTCGAACATGAGCATTGGCGGTGCAGGCAGTTGCGCATTGCCCGGCCCGAACAAATCGCCCCGTGCGCACGACATGAGGTCGTCATAGCCAAAACTGGATTGTCGATCGGCCATTGCGGTGGCAGCCCCTTCCGATTGTTCTTTTTGTCTGCGACGCGCGAGCGTTGCCGGCCGCGCCTGTGTTTGTCTTGATCCTGGAGGCTTCGTCAACCGCCGGCCGCGCCGGCGGAGGCCGTGCTATTGATAAATCGCGGCGTTGCGCATATACCATTTCGCCAAGACGCAACAGGGAAAATGCCCTCGGTCACTGGCTTTCTGCGGCGTGACCACGTTCTTTGGGCAGCATAACCGGAACGGCAATGTCCCTTACAGGCGAGCGGACCAGCACAAAACCCGATATCCGCGCCACGCTCCAGTCGGTCGGCTTGCGCCCGACGCGGCAGCGCGTCGCACTCGCCAGCATGCTGTTTGACGAGTGCGACCGGCATATCGCGGCCGAGGATCTGCACCGCCAGGCTGTCGATGCCGGCGTGCCGGTGTCGCTGGCGACCGTCTACAACACGTTGCACCAGTTCACCGATGCCGGCCTGTTGCGCATTCTGGCCGTCGAGGGCCAGCGCACCTATTTCGACACCAACACCACCGACCACCATCATTTCTTCTTTGAAGAAACCAACGAGGTGATGGACGTGCCGGACGGCACGGTCACGGTGCACGATCTTCCCACCCCGCCCGAGGGGATGGAGATCTGCAATGTCGATGTGGTGATCCGGCTCCGCCCGATCCGGCGCGTGCGCGCCTGAACCGGGGCCGGCGGTTCGGCCGTCGCGAGCGTCCTATTCGATCACTTCTTCGGGGTAGGCGCCCCACAGATCGGCTTGCGCGACGAACCCGGTGATCGTCCGCTCCTGATGGCGTACCTCGATCTCGCACCAGGCGCCGTCGCAGGCTTCGATCCGGCCGACCACGCCGGGCTGCAGATGCGCGATCTCGGCGGCGCCGGAGCGGCCGTCGCGGTAGAGTGTGACGACGTTTTCGGCGTCATCGACATTGCGCCAGGGCGTTGCGATCGCCGTTCGGCTGCCCGACAGGAGCGAGCCGTGAATCCAGCCGGTGTCGCCATCGGCATCGCGCACGCGCCGCCAGTTGTCGTATTCCTGGATGATTTCGAGCGGCAGGCCCGACTTCATGTAGCGCCAGGCGACCGCATATTCCCGGCCCGGGCCGACGCGCATGTTCACCCGTTCGGCCTTCAGGCTCACGAAACGGGGCAGCGGCAGGCCGCTGGGTCCGCGCTGGATCGAACCGGTGGTCTGGCCGAGCGCGACGCCATGTCCGGCCGGTGCCAGAACCATCAGCACCGGAGCCACCAACGCCAGGACGATCAGAACCAAACCACGCATGAGACACCCGATCATGGACACGCAATCGATGCGGGGCAGGGCGGCGATCACGCCTTTGACGGCGCGGGGTCGCGGGCAGCCTACCCCCTTTGCACGGGCGGGCACGCTTGCTAGACAGAACGCCACGGCCCGTATCGGCGCGATGTTCGCAGGGTTTGGTTAACGGGGCCTCAACAGACGCCGCACGCGCGCCGTTCAGCATCATCGAGGGTCGCGCATTGGACACAAAGCCGCTCGTCATCGTCACGCGCCGCTTGCCCGATCGCGTCGAGCACCGGATGCGCGACCTGTTCGACGTCCGGCTCAATGGAGATGATACGCCATTTGGCCGCGCCGAGCTTGCGCGCGCCATGGCCGAGGCCGACGTGCTCGTGCCGACCGTCACCGACACGATCGATGCCGAGCTGATCGAAAGCGCCGGCGAACGCCTGCGGCTGATCGCCCATTTCGGCAATGGCGTGGACAACATCGATGTGGTGGCCGCACACGCGCGCGGCATCATGGTCACCAACACGCCCGACGTTCTGAACGACGACACCGCCGACATGACGATGGCGCTGATCCTGGCCGCCTCCCGGCGCATCGTCGAAGGCGCGGGCTATCTTCTGGGCGAGGACCACTGGAGCGGCTGGTCGCCGACCTGGATGCTTGGCCATCGCATCAGCGGCAAGCGGCTGGGCATCGTCGGCATGGGCCGCATCGGCATGGCGGTGGCGCGCCGGGCCCGCGCCTTCGGCCTGTCGATCCACTACCACAACCGCAGCCGTGCCGCGGCCGCCGTTGAGGAGGAACTGGGCGCAACCTATTGGGAGAGCCTGGACCAGATGCTGGCCCGCATGGACATCGTCTCGGTCAACTGCCCCTATACGCCGGCGACGTTCCATTTGTTGTCTGCGCGCCGGCTCAAGTTGCTCCAGCCGACCGCTTTCATCGTCAACAATGCACGTGGCGAGATCATCGATGAGGAAGCGATGATCGGTTTGCTCGAGGATGGCCGCATTGCCGGCGCCGGGCTCGATGTGTTCGAGCACGAGCCTCAGGTCGATCCGCGGCTTTGCAAGCTTGCCGAACAGGGCAAGGTGGTGCTGTTGCCGCATATGAGTTCGGCGACGATCGAAAGCCGCATCGAGATGGGCGAGCGGGTGATCATCAACATCCGCATGCTGGCGGTCGGCGACCGGCCGCCGGACCGTATCCTGCCCTCGATGGTCTGACCGGTCAGGCCGGCCGCGCTGCGAACGCCGGCCGGGTGCGGGATGCCAAGGGATGGATTGTCACGATTTGGTTGGTTCAGGCGTGCCCGACATCGCCACGGGTTCGGCCAGCCGCGTCTGGTCGGCGGGCGCTGAGGCACGTGGCGGCGTTGGCCGTGCAGGCGCACCGGAAACCGGATTCAGCCAGGCGCGGCGACGGCGCCTGCGCCATCCGTCCGATGTGATGGTCGGCCACAGCGGCCGGTCATCATTGAGCGCCCGGCGCAGCGCCTGCCGCGAGTAGTAGATGTAGACCGCTGCCACGTTGGCGATCACCAGAACCGTCAGCGCAAACGCCATCAAACCCATTTTCGATCCCCTCCTGACGGCGGTCGCGCGATCGGGCGTCCGCACCCGGTTTCCATCAACAACATGGTCACCGAACCTGGTTCGGCAAGGGGCCTCAGCGCCCGCGCCGATAGGACAGCGTTTCAAAGCGCATCCCCAGAGCGTCGAACAGCAGCAGCTTGCCGATCAGCGGCGTGCCGGCACCGGTGATCAGCTTGATGATCTCGGTGGCCATCAGCGTGCCGATGACGCCGCTCAGCGCACCCAGAACACCCGCCTGCGCACAGGTGGGCACCGCGCCCGGCGCGGGGCGGTTCGGTTGCAGGTCGCGATAGCGCGGCCCGGCTCGCCCATGCGCGTCGGTCAGGTGCGGCGCGAGCACCGTTACCGACCCGTCGAACCGCTGCAACGCGCCGCTGACCAGCGCGACGCCGAGCCGCTCGGCGGCATCGGCCACCGCATGGCGGGTATCGTCATTGTCCGACCCGTCGGCGATCACGTCGTGCCCGCCCAGGAGGGCCTCGGCATTGTTCGTCGTCAACCTGACCGGGCGCGCATCGACGTGAACATGCGGATTGAGCGCGGCGATGCGCGCGCCGGCCGCGTCGACCTTGGGCGCGCCGACGTCGCCCGTCGCAAACAGAACCTGCCGCTGAAGGTTGGAGAGAGACACCGCATCGTCGTCGATGATCGTCAGATGGCCGACGCCGGCTGCGGCAAGATAGGTCAGCACAGGCGAACCGAGCCCGCCCGCGCCGATCATCGCCACGCGCGCGCGGCGCAAGGCCTGCTGGCCCGCGCCGCCAATGTCCGGCAGCACGATGTGCCGGGCATAGCGCTCGATCTCTTCCGCCGTCAGCGGCCCGTCAATCATCTGCCGTCACCGTGCCGTCCCTGACCGTGAAGTATTGGGCGCGGTCGCCGAGCGCGTCAAACAGGGCCCGGTCGGTTCCGGTCATGAACGATTGCCCGCCCAGCGCATCGATGCGCGCAAACAGCGCCGCGCGCCGGTCGGGGTCGAGATGGGCGGCGATCTCGTCGAGCAGCAGGATCGGCGCAAGCCCGCTCACGCGCGCCGTCAGCGCCGCATGGGCGAGCACCAGGCCGGTCAGCAGCGCCTTTTGTTCGCCGGTCGAGCATTGGCTGGCCGGCATGTCCTTTTCCTGATGGCGCACGGTCAGATCGGCACGGTGCGGCCCGGTCAGCGTGCGCCCGGCCGCCCGTTCCCGCCCCCGCTGATCGCGCAACAGCGCCGCAAGGCGCGCCTCGATCTCGCCCGAGGGCGTGCCGCCGGCGGCCGATGCCTCAAGCGGGCCGTCGAGCGCCATGACGGCCGTCGGGAACGGCCCGGTTGTGCCCGCCTCGCCGATCAGCGCCGTCAACAGCCCGACCAGTTCCTGCCGCGCCGCAATGATCGCCGTGCCAAGGCGCGCAAGCTGCGCTTCCAGCCCGTCCAGCCAGGTGTCGGACTGCGCGCCGGGAGCATCCACCAGAACGCGATTGCGCTGGCGCATCGCCTTGTCGTAATCGGCCGCGCGCCGCCCGTGGCCCGGATCGATTGCCAGCACCATGCGGTCGATGAAGCGCCGCCGGTCGCTGGCCGGCCCGGTGAACAGCCCGTCCATCGCCGGCGTCAGCCACAGCACCCGTGCCAGATCGAGCAGTTCGTCGGCGGTCTTCGCCCAGGTGCCGTTGATGCGCACGCGGCGCGCGGCCGCCCCATTGTGCGTTGTCTCGGTGCCGGTACCGACCGCGAACTGCTCCTCGCCCGATTGAAGCCGCGCAAACACCGAAAAGCCGGTCTGCGCGCCGGCCCGGCGCATGTCGGCCAGTTGCGCGCGCCGCAGCCCGCGCCCGGGCGAGAGCAGCGAGACCGCCTCGATCAGATTGGTCTTGCCGGCACCGTTCGGCCCGGTCAGCACCACATGGCGTTGATCGATCGTCAGCGACAGGCGCTCGTAGTTGCGAAAGGCGGTCAACTCCAGTGCCGCCAGATGGACAAGGCGTGTCATGCCGAACAAGCGGCCTCCGCGAACCCGTCACGAGCGGGGTCTTGGCGTGCCGCGGTCCGGATCAACCCGCAGGACCGCTTGTGCGCGCTCAAACCCGCATCGGCATCAGCACATAGAGCGTCTGCTTGTCGTCGGGATCCTCGATCAGCGTCGGTGAGCCGGCATCGGCGAACGAGAACTTGACGTCGTTGCTCGAAAGCTGGCTGGCGATGTCGAGCAGGTACCGCGCGTTGAAGCCGATCTCGAGCGGTTCGGACGCATAGCCCGCCGCCAGCTCCTCGGTTGCCGAACCCGAGTCCGGGTTGTTGACCGTAAGCGTAAGCTGACCATCGTCGATCGCCAGCTTGACCGCGCGGCCCCGCTCCGACGAGACCGTCGACACGCGGTCGACCGCATCGGTGAAGCTCTTGCGGTCGATCAGCATGTCGCGATCATTGCCCTGCGGGATGACGCGCTGATAGTCGGGGAAGGTGCCGTCGATCAGTTTGGAGGTGAGTACCACCGACCCGATAGTAAGCCGTATCTTACTATCGGACAACTCGACCATCACCGCCACGTCGGGCGCATCGACCAGTTTCTGGACCTCGCCCACCGTCTTGCGCGGGATGATGATGCCCGGAATGCTCTCGGCGCCGTCGGGCGCATCGGTCTCGGCCTGTGCCAGCCGGTGTCCGTCGGTTGCCACCGCGCGCAGCACGATCTGGCCGTCGCGTTCGGCGGTGTGAAGGTAGATGCCGTTCAGATAGTAGCGCGTCTCCTCGGTCGAGATCGCAAACTGCGTGCATTCTATGAGCTGCTTGAGCGTTTCGCTGTCGAGCCGGAAGCTGTGCGTGAAGTCGCTGGCCGCCAGTTGCGGAAAATCGGACTGCGGCAAGCATTGCAGTTTGAACTGCGACCGACCGGTCATCACGGTCATCGTCTGGCCGCCCTCGTCGGTGGTCAGCATCACCTCGGCGCCGTCGGGCAGTTTGCGCACGATGTCGTACAACAGGTGCGCCGGCACGGTCGTGCTGCCGGCCTGTTCGACATGGGCCGGCGTCGCCTCGTTGATCTCAAGGTCCAGGTCGGTCGCCGTCATCTGGAGCGCGGCCGCATCCGCCTTCAGCAGCACGTTCGACAGGATCGGGATCGTGTTGCGGCGCTCGACCACGCGATGCACGTGGTTGAGGGATTTCAGCAGGTTGGCTCGCTCGAGGGTGACGCGCATGACTGGTCCGGTTCGGCTTGTGGGCCCGCGGGCCGGCTGGCCCGTTTGGCGCATGAAAAAGGTCGACCGAACACAGTTCGCGGCGAGCCGCATGGGCGGCGTTCGGGATCGCGAATTTGACGTTTCAGGGGCTGAAAAGCAAGGGTGGCCTGGCCGGACCGCCCCAGGCGAGGAGCGATCGCCTGGGGAAAATCGCCTGGACGCGACGCAAGACCGGCCCGCCCGATGGAAGGGGTCGGGCAGGCCGGCCAGCGGCGCGTCGTGCGCGCCTTACTCCTCGATCAGGCGACGCAGCAGTTCGACTTCCTTGGCGAGCTTGGAATCGTCCTGGATGAGCGCCTCGATCTTGCGCACCGCATGCAGGACCGTGGTGTGGTCCTTGCCACCGAACCGCCGTCCTATCTCCGGCAGCGAGCGGGGCGTCATGGTCTTGGACAAATACATCGCGATCTGCCGCGGCCGCACCACCGTGCGTGTGCGCCGGTTGGACAGAAGTTCCGAACGGGCGACGTTGTAGTGCTGCGCGACAGTCTTCTGGATGTCCTCGATGCGGATCTTCTTGTGGTCCTCGACGCGCACCAGATGGCCCAGAATGTCGTCGACGCGATCAAGCGGAATGTCCGGCTCGAACGAGTGGCGGAACACCAACTGGTTGAACGCGCCCTCCAATTCCCGGAAGCTCGATGTCACCGTGCGCGCCACATGCGTCAAGACGGCATCGGAAATGTCGAGCGTGGTGTCGTCGCGGCGCGCCTCGGTCAGCCGGCGTTCGAGCATCGACCGCCGCATGTCGAAATCGGGCGACTGGATCTCCAGCGCGACGCCGCCATGCAGGCGCGAACGCACGCGCGGATCGAGCGATTCCAGTTCGCACGGCGGCCGGTCGCCGGCCACCACCACCTGCCGCGCGCTGTCCAGCAGCGTGTTGATCAGATGGCAGAACTCGGACTGGATCTTCTCGCCCTGCAGGAACTGCATGTCGTCGATGATCAGAAGATCGATCTCATGCAGCGTTTCCTTGAGCAGTAAGGCGCTCTGGTCGCGGATGGCGCTGGCAAAGCGCCACATGAAGTACTCCGCCGTCAGGTAGACCACGCGCTTGCTGGAATCCTTGGCCCGCGCCGCATTGGCGATCGCCTGCAACAGGTGCGTCTTGCCCAGACCGACGCTGGAGTGGAAGAACAGCGGGTTGAAGCGGGCCGCATTCGGCCCCTGTTCGACCGCCGCCCGCGCCGCCGCAAGGCAGACCCGGTTGGAGGGGCCTTCAACGAAGCTGTCGAACGTGTAGCGGCTGTCGACGGGCGAGCCAAGAACCGGACCCGACCGGCTGTTTTCGCCGCTGCGCACGCTGGCGGCCGCGCGGTCGACGCCGGACGTCGACTTCGCCTTGGCGCGCTGCACCGACGCCTTGGCCGCCGTCGTCGCCTGGCCGGCGCGGGCCGAGGCCACCGCGCCCCGCGCTGCGCTGCGCACGACGATCTCCACCTTCATCACGTCGGGCTGCTCGGCCTGCCACAGCGCGGTGATGTCGCCCAGATAATGGCTGGTGATCCAGCTGCGCAGGAACGGCGTCGGCACCGACAATTGCACGACCGAACCCGCCGCCTGCTCCAGTTTCAGCCGGCCGAACCAGCTCTGGTAAACCTCGGTGCCCAGCTTGGCCCGCAACTGGTGGCAGACCTTGTCGAACAGCGCGCGCCCGGCGCTGTCGGCCCCCTCGCCGGGTGTCGTGTCGTCCGCCCCCGAAGCCTCCGCAAGGGCGGTTTCCTGCTTGCCCGAACGGGCGCGGATCGTTCCGTCATTGCCCTTGGCCGTCACCATCTGGCTCCCTGCCGCCGCCGCGGCCTTGTTCTTGTTGGTTGATTGGCCCGGCTGCCGGGCGCTGGAGGAAATGGGCCGTGCGGCCATGATGTGGGACGCGCCGCTTGCAGCGCGATTGATTTCCCCTCGCATATCTGTGTTTGCCTCCTGTTTCATGCCGACGCGCGCTGGCCCCGGGCCGCGTCGCGTTCGTTTGGTGTTATCGGACAGCGAAGTTCCGGCCGGAGTTGCCCCCGGCATGGTGACGCCAACACAAACCCACACGGCGTCCCCGCTAGTGCCTGCTGCCCTCGTTTATTAGCGGTCCGCTGGCCCGCAATTGGCCCGTTTCTCCTGTCGTACCGCCGACGCCGACACGCCCGCGCATTTCGCCCCTGCAAAGCGCACACCGATCCCGTCATGGCGCCACAAACCGCGACGGCCATCAAAGTCTCAACGCTTCAAATACGCACCCTGTGTCCCCAAGCCTGCCGTCGATACGGATCGCAATCGCAAAACAACGCCCGTCGATCACAACCTGAGGTCGTGTTCGCTCCTGAACCCTGCGATGTTCTGTTTGATCCGCCAGCCGGCTCGATGGCCTAGCGTAGCCCCATCCAAGCGCCCAAAACAAGGCCCGTTAATCCATTTTTAGCCATTGGCCGGGCACCCAAAACGGAACAAAATATGTTCGCAAATGGCGGCAAAAACATAAATCATTGGGATTCAATGACTTCTGATTTCGGGTCCGTTTCGGACCCGTGATCGCAAAAAAAAAGAAAATTCGGAGGTTGACAATGCGGCCTGCCGGTTATCCCGGGCAGCGATCGCCGCGATTCCGGTAAGGTATTGAAATATATAGATAAAACTATCCAAGCCATGTGGATAGGAGAGATATGGGGGCCGCCTTCCCAGCGTCCGGACCGGCAGCCGGGGCGCTAACTGCTTAGCTTGAAAGGCGAAATTCTCGTTAGCCGGGCAACAAAAAACCCGGGCCGGGGCCCGGGTTCTCAATCATGAGCCGGCGAACGATCAATCAGCCGGTCACGCCCTTCACGCGCTGGGCGAGCCGCGAGACCTTCCGCGAGGCGGTGTTGCGATGCATGATGCCCTTGCCGGCTGCACGCATAAGTTCCGGTTCGGCGACGCGCAGCGCTTCGGCGGCTGCCGCCTGATCGCCGCTGGCAATCGCTTCTTCGACCTTGCGCACATAGGTGCGCACGCGCGACCTGCGCGCCATGTTGGTCTGTGTGCGCGTTTCGATCTTGCGCGTGGCTTTCTTGGCCGACCTGGTATTGGCCATGCTACCTCTCTCAAATCCTGGGTCATCGTTCCGGCGATCCGATGGCCGATCGGAGCACCGATCCACACACGCCCAAACGCATAAGGCGGCGCAATCGCCGCCAGGGTGGCGGTGCATTATACGCAAACCCGCTGCCCGTCAATGCGCCGGGCCGGGTTACCGCCCCTCGCCGGTCCAAGGGCCGCCGCGCGCCGTCACCGGTTGCGGAAGGTCGGCGTGCGTTTTTCGATGAATGCCGTCATGCCCTCGGTCTGGTCCTCGAGCGCGAACATGGAATGGAACAAGCGCCGCTCAAAGCGCAGCCCCTCGCCGAGCGTGGTCTCGAACGCCCGGTTGATCGTCTCCTTGGCCATCATCACCGAGGGCTGCGAGAAGCCGGCGATCTTCTGCGCCGCGCTCAGCGCTTCCTCGATCAACTCGTTGTCGGAGACGACGCGCGCCACCAGCCCGGAGCTCTCGGCCTCCCGGGCGTCCATCATCCGGCCCGTCAGGCACAGATCCATCGTCTTGGCCTTGCCGATCGACCGGGCCAGCCGCTGCGTGCCGCCCATGCCCGGCATGATGCCCAGCGTGATCTCCGGCTGGCCGAACTTGGCGCTTTCGCCGGCGATCACGAAGTCGCACATCGCCGCCAGTTCGCAGCCGCCGCCCAGCGCATAGCCGCTGACCGCCGCGATCAACGGCTTGCGGAACGCGGCGACCTTTTCCCAGCCCGACAGCGCCTCGTCCATGTAGGCGTCGGCGAACTCGATGGTCTGCATTTCCTTGACGTCGGCGCCGGCCGCGAACGCCTTTGGCGACCCGGTGATCACCACCGCGCCGATCTTGGCGTCGTGCTCGAGCTGGTCGAGCGCATCGCGCAGTTCGCTCAGCAGTTTTGCATTGAGCGCGTTGAGCGCCTTTGGCCGGCTCAGCGTGATCAGCGCCGCCTCCCCGCGCTTTTCGACGGTGATGGTGTCAAATGCCATGAGGTGCTCCGGAGTGTTCGGCTTTGGGCGGGGTGGGTCCGGGCGTCATCTCTGACATGCCGGACAGTAAAAAGTCGACCGGCCGCTCTGCACGATGCGCGCGATCGTCGCCGGGCAGTCGGCGCGGGCGCACGGTTCGCCCTCGCGCCCGTAGACGGCGAAACTGTGCTGGAAGTAGCCGAGCGTGCCGTCCGCGTGCACATAGTCGCGCAGGGACGAGCCGCCCGCCGCGATCGCATCGGCGATCACCGCGCGCACGGCCGATGCCAGCGCCTCGCAGCGCGCCGTCGGCTCGCCCGACCCGGTGACGATCGTGCCCGCCCGGCGGCGCGGCGACAGCCTTGCGCGCCACAGCGCCTCGCACACATAGATGTTGCCGAGGCCGGCGATCAGCCGCTGGTCGAGCAGCGCCGCCTTGAGCGGGCTGGCACGGCCTTGCAGCAGCGCCGCAAGCGCCCGCCCGTCGAGCGCGTTGCCGGTCGGCTCCAGCCCCAGCCCGGCAAGGTGCGGGTTGTCGGCAAGGCCGGCCTGGTCGGCCAGCGCGACGAAGCCGAAGCGGCGCGGGTCGTTGTAGGTCACGGTGACGCGCCGGCCATCGGCGCCCGAAAGGTGCATCACCATGTGATCATGCGCGCGCGCCCTGGAGCGGTCGTGAACGAACGCGCCCGGCATCGTTTCGCCGTCGCCCTCGGTCTCGACGCGATAGGAGCCGGACATGCCCAGATGGCTGATCAGAACCGCGCCATGGTCGAAATGCATCGTCAGGTACTTGGCGCGGCGGCCAAGCGCGGTGACCGCATGGCCCTCCAACTGCGCGGCCAGATCGTCGGGAAACGGAAAGCGCAGGTCGGGCCGGCGCAGTTCGAGCCGGTCAAGGCGCGCGCCCTCCATCGCCGGCGCAAGCCCGCGGCGCACCGTCTCCACTTCGGGCAGTTCAGGCATCGCGGCCTGTGAGCGCGTAGAACGAGGTGCCGTCCGGATCGCCGGGCAGGCCCAGATGCTCGGCCAGCGTTTCGCCCATGTCGGCAAAGCTGGACCGCAGGCCGACGCTCGCCGCCGCATGGCCGGGCCGCACGCCCAGGATCGGCACCCGCTCGCGCGTATGGTCGGTGCCGCGCCAGGTCGGATCGCAGCCATGGTCGGCCGTGACGATCATCAGATCACCCGGGCCGAGCGCGCCGATCAGCGATGGCAGGTAGCGATCGAACGCTTCCAGCGCAGCGGCATAGCCGGCCACATTGCGGCGGTGGCCGTAGAGCATGTCGAAATCGACGAAGTTGGTGACCACCAGATCGCCGTCGCCTGCGTCGCGCACCGCTCCCAGCGTGGTCTCGCCGATCGCCGCATTGCCCGACGCCTTGCGAATGTCGGTGACGCCCTGATGGGCGTAGATGTCGGCGATCTTGCCGACCGCCAGCACATTGCCGCCGGCAGCCACCGTGCGGTCCAGCAGCGTCGGCGCGGGCGGCAGCACCGAATAGTCGCGGCGATTGCCGGTGCGCTCGAACGATCCGCTGTCGGCGCCCACGAACGGCCGTGCGATCACCCGCCCGATGTTGAGGTCGTCGAGCATTCCGCGCACCGTCTCGCACAGCGCATGAAGCCGATCGAGGCCGAAGGCGGTTTCATGGGCGGCGATCTGAAACACCGAGTCGCCCGAGGTGTAGAAGATCGGCTGGCCGGTGCGCACATGCTCCTCGCCCAGTTCGGCGATGATCTCGGTGCCCGATGCATGCTTGTTGCCGAGCGAGCCTTGCAGGCCGCCCGCGGCATAGATGCGGTTGAGCAGGTCCTGCGGGAACGCCGGGATCTCATGCGGGAAATAGCCCCAGTCGAAGCGCACCGGAACGCCGGCAATCTCCCAATGGCCGGACGGGGTGTCCTTGCCGTTGGAGACTTCCTGCGCGGCGCCCCAGAACCCGTCGAGAACGCCAGGCTTCATGGCCGCCGCGCCGGCATGGCCCGAGGCCAGCTCTATGGCGTGAAACAGGCCCAGACGGCCAAGATTGGGGCAGGCGAGCGGCCCGCTGCGGTCGGCATTGTCGGCTTCGCCGATCGCGGCGCGTTCGATGATGTGGCCGACGGTGTTGGCGCCTTCGTCACCGAACCGCGCCGCATCGGCCGCACCGCCAATGCCGACCGAATCGAGGATGACCAGAATGCCGCGCGCCATCAAAGAACCTCGCACGCGGCCGGCGCCGTGGGTGTCAGGCGCCTCGTGATTGCCGCGAACCGACTATATAAGCGTGGCGTTGTCGGAGGTCCATCATCCAATGCCCGTCCCGAGCCACGCCGCAATCAGATGCCTTGGCCTTTTTCTTGTCTGCGCGATGGCGTCTGCTTTGTCGTTGGCAACGGCGGCGCGGGCCGATTGGCGTGCCGAAACGGGCGTTTTTCGCATCGGCATCGTCGGCACCGGATCCGCGTCGATCGAAGCCGAACGGTATGCACCGTTCAGCACGGCGGTGGGCGAGGCGGTCGGCATGCCGGCCGAGGTGATCGTGATGCGCGATGCTGCCAGCCTCATCGACGCGCAGGCGAACGGCCGCATCGAATATGCGGTCCTGTCGAGCCTTGGCTACGCGGCCGCGCAGACCATGTGCGAGTGCCTTGTCCCGCTTGCCGCGCCGCGCAGCGCGCAGGGGGCGACCGGCGTCCGGTCGGTGCTTGTCGCCGATGGCACCCGCGCCAGCGGGCTTGATGACCTGCGCCGCACCGGGCTGACCTGGGGCCCGGAGGGTTCGCTCACCGGCCATCTGCTGCCCGCGACAGCGTTTTCCGTCGATGATGTGTCGCTGACCGCGACCGACATCGTGCGCGATCGCGCGCCGAGCTTCGAGGCGGCCGCCGCCGCCTTCCTGAACGGCGAGACGCCGGCACTGTTTGCCTGGGACTATGCCGATGCCGACGGCGAAAGCGATCATGATGGCGGGCTTGCGGCGCGCCTTCGGGCGCAGTCGGAGCGCGCGACCGTGGTGCTGTGGCGCTCCGGCCACGTGCCCTTCGGCCCGCATGTCGTGCACGATGCCGTACCGGTCGAGGTGCAGGCGACGTTGAGCGCCATGCTGGTCGCGCTCGATCGGGACCGGCCCGACGCCTATGACGCGATATCGCCGGCGCTGACCGGTGGTTTCGCCACCGTCAACCGGGCCGACTATGCGCTGGCGTTCGAGATCGTGGCGGCCTTGGCCGAGGCGCGATGACCGACCCGTGCGGGGCCGTCAGCAGTTGGTGCAGTCGATCCGTTCGACCAGACGCGGTTGCAGCCAGAACGTTTCGGTCAGCCGGATGCCGGTCGGCCGGCCGTCGGGGCCGCGATCGGTCACCCAGGTGACGATCGGCAGATAGGTGACGTCGACGCGGGCCATGATCAGGAAGCTGTCGTCCACCCGCAGCCGGTTGGGCACGCGAATGTCGGAGTTGCGGGCAAAGGGTCGGGTGTGGCTGCCCGATTTCTGCAGGCGGCGCGACCACACCACCTTGCCGCCCTGGGCATGGTCGTCGTCGACATCGACGCCGACGATGGTGATCCGTGGATTGTCGGCGTTGTAGGGAAACAACACCGATTCGCCCACATCCATGATCGCGTGCAACTGCGCCCGCGTGACCTGATCCTGCTGGGCCACCAGATCGGCGACGTTGGAGGCCGCGCGCGCCACCCGCTTGTTCAGCGACACGCCGTTGGAAACCTCCATCGTGCCCAGATAGAGCGCCAGCAGCAGCGGCACGATCAGCGCAAACTCGACGGCCGCCACGCCCCGCCGGTCACGCCGGAACCGCCGCCAGGGCAGCATGATGCCACGGGGTCCCGCCGGCGGCGTTTGGGTTGGCGATCGCTTGGCCATGTCCAACTCGCTCCGCATCGGTTCAGAACGGCTCGTTCTGCCAGGTGGTGGTGGTGTAGAGCAGCACCCGCCCGTCCTCGAGGCCGGCAATGCGCGACTTCATCAGATTGGTCATGACCGGCCATTTGTAGATGATGCGCAGATTGTTGATCGTGCCCGAACCGCCCGGCGCATAGCGGAAGCCGCTGGTGTCGACGACGCCCGGCGCGGAAAACGGGATCGACGTTGGCACGGCGGCGAAGCTTGAATAGCTCTGAAGGTCAAAGTGCAGGTGCGGGCAGTCGTCCGGCACGAAGATTTCCAGCCGGTCGCAGATCATCGCGCGGAACGCCGTTTCGTCGGTCACGGCCGGATCGATGTTGCCGATGCGGATTTCGCGCGACAACCGGTCGGTCGCGTTCGACATCACCTGTTCGGCGGTGAACGAAACCGTGGTCTCCAGAACCGCAAAGCTCAAAAGCAGGAACGGCAGCGCCAGAATGGCGAACTCGATCGCGGTCGCTCCGCGCCGATCGGCCATCCAGGCCCTCGTCCGCGCCAGTCTGCCGCCAACCTGCGTGTCGATGCCTGCCCTGCTGGCCACGCCGAAACTCCGGTCACACCCACTTGTCCATGGGGACCGATAGCGCAGATGTCTTGAGGTTCGGTTTGCCCGATTGTTCGAAATTGAGACAAGCGGGGCAGCGGGCGCGCCGGCCAAACGGCCGGCAGGCGATCAATCGTTGTCGTCGAACAGGGCGTTGACGCGGGCCCGCTCGCGGGTCGATTCGATCTCCGCCTCGGTCAGATAGGCGGCTTCACAGTAAGGATCGCACGACAGCGTTTCGATGTTCGCCCGGCGATAGACGCGCAGCGTTGCAAGCTGGTCGCGGGTTACCGATATGGTCTCGTCGAAGACCGGTTCGCCGTTCTGGTCCAGGATCACCAGATTGGTCCGGCCAAAACCCTGCCCGGTGAGCACGATCGTCGATGCATCCTGCACCGTGGCATCAGCGATGGCCGGGTTGCCGATGATGATCGTCGCCGCGGGGCGCGACAGTTTGAGCACCTTGGCCTGATTGAGAATGACGTTGATCGCGGCCGGCTGGTTCGGACCCGATGGTGTGTAGCCGTCGGTCGCCACGCCGATCGGCGCCGCGCCGTCATGCATCATCGGCGCGCCGTGGTCGAGGTCGGCTGCGGCCGCGTGGGTGGCGGCGGCGAGGCCCAACGCGGTTGCGGCAAGGGCAACTCCAAAGATACGCAACGCCATGGGTTGTCTCTCCGGCAAATGGCAACGCCCTCAAACTGGTCGACAATGGTGAAGGAAGCATTAACCATGCGAACCGGTCCGTGACGCTGCACGCCACTCCGTTTACCGGCAGGTGCAATGATGGATCGCCACAACCAGAACGGGTTATCCGATGAACGACAAGTCCTTGCCGACCATCGTGCCGGTGGTCCTTTGCGGCGGCGCCGGCTCTCGCCTGTGGCCGATGTCGCGCGACGACAAGCCCAAGCAGTTCCACGCCCTGACGGGCAACAAGAGCCTGCTGGTCGAAACGCTCGACCGGATGCCGCCGGGCACCCATGGCGATGTGCGCTTTGATCCGCCATGCGTGATCGGCAGCGCCGGCCTGCGCGGCGCGCTGGTCGAGGCCCTGGCGGGCCGGCCCGAGGCGCACCTTGTGCTGGAGCCGGCGATCCGCGACACGGCCGCCGCCGTCGCCGCCTGCACCGCGCTTTATGCCGATGACGAACCGGGCGCCATGCTGATCGTGTTGCCGTCCGACGCGCGCATCATCGATGTCGAGGGATTTCGCCGCACGGTCGCCCGCGCCGCCCATGTCGCCGCGCAAACCGATGCGATCATGACCATCGGCATCACGCCGTCGCGCGCCGAAACCCAATATGGCTACATCGAAACCGGCGATCCGCTGGGCGAGGGCATCGCCGTGCGCCGGTTCCGGGAGAAGCCGGACGCGCAGACGGCCCGGGACTATCTCCAGCATGGCGGGTTTCTGTGGAACGCCGGCATCTTCCTGTTCCGCGCCGGCCGCATGGCGGACGAGTTCCGCGCGCTTCAGCCGCAGATATGGGAAAAGGCCGTCGAGGCGGTGCGCAAGGCCGACCGCGCGGGCGGGGCGATCGCGCTCGATCCCGACGCTTTCGGCCAGGCCGAACGGATTTCCATCGATTACGCGATCATGGAGAAGACGACCAACATCGGCGTCGTGCCCGCGCAGTTCGACTGGGACGATCTGGGCTCATGGGCGCAACTCCATGATCATGCCGACAAGGACGGGGCCGGCAATGCGATGACCGGCACCGCGATCGCGGTCGAGGCGAGCGGCAACTTCGTGCGTGCCGACGATGCGGTGGTGGCGCTGGCCGGCGTCGACGATCTCGTCGTCGTCGCCGAGGACGGCAAGGTGCTGGTGACGCGTCGCGATCGCGCGCATCTGGTCAAGAAGGTGACCCAGGCGGCAAAGGCGCGCCTGTCCGGCGACATCGCGCACGACCGGTCGCCGGCGGCGATCCGCGACTGGCTGTTTGGCGCCTGCCTGCCGTTCTGGGCCGAACACGGCATCGACCGTGCCCATGGCGGGGTGCATGAGGCGCTCGATTTCGCCGGCAGGCCGGCGCCGCACGACAGGAAGCGGCTGCGCGTTCTGGCGCGCCAGATCTACGTCTTCGCCCACGCCGAACACATGGGCTGGACCGTGCCGGACGGGCTTCTGGAAAGCCTGTTTGCCACGCTCACCGAAACCGGTTGGCATGCCGATGGCGGTTTCATCCACCTGTTCAATCCCGACGGCTCGGTCCAGGACCCGCTGCGCGACACCTACGATCAGGCGTTCGTGCTGTTGGCGATGGCGTGGCTCTGGCGCGTGCGCAAATGGCCGGAAGCCTGGCGCTGGGCCGACCGCACGCTCGATTATCTGGACGAGCAATGCGCAGACGCGATCCACGGCGGCTACGCCGAGGACAGTTCGGGCACGCTGCCGCGTCGCGCCAACCCGCACATGCACCTGCTCGAGGCCATGCTCGCCTGGTATGATGCGACCGAAGAAGAAGCGTACCTCGACCGCGCCGAGGCGTTGGTCGACCTGTTCCAGCGCCATTTCTTCGATCCCGCGACCGGATCGCTCACCGAGTTCTTCGATGCCGACTGGACGCCGCGCGCCGCGCCCGTCGAACCGGGCCATCACTACGAATGGGCCTGGCTGTTGGCGGAGTACGGCAAGCGCCGGCCGCGCGAGGGGCTCGGCGCGCAGGCGCGGGCGCTGTTCGCGACGGCGCACGCCTTCGGCCATCACGCGGTGACGGGCGCCGCGGCCGACACGATGATGGCGGACGGCTCGGGCCTGTCCGCGCGTGCGCGCTGCTGGCCGCAGACCGAAGCGCTCAAGGCGGCCGTCGCCATGGGCGAGGCGGGCGTCACCGCTGCGGGCGACTTGCGTACGCGCATGGTGGACGTCCTGTTCGACCACTATCTCGGCCGGCCGTTCGCGGCGGGCTATGTCGATGCCATCGACGCCGCTGGCAAGCCGGTCGCCGCCGACGTGCCCTCAAGCACGCTCTATCACATCGTCTGCGCGCTTTCGGAGCACCTGCGGCCAGGCGAGGACTAGGCCGGTCAGGCCGATGCCCGGTCATCGCGCAGATGCGCGTCGATCGTCGCCGGCCGGAACGTCACGGTGAGCGGCGTCTCGCGCGCGATCTGGCGTTGCAGCGCCGCTTCGGCGTCGGTGCCCAGCACCTGTTCCCAATGGCGCAGCGTTGTCTGGTAGGTGCCGAGCGCGCCCATGACGGCGGTTTTCTGCTCGCGGGAGGCGTGCGGCAGCATGGCCACCGACAGGCACAGGACGTGCGCGCCGTCGGCATAGCCGACGCCGGCCACGGGCACGGCGATCACCGTTTCATCGCCGATGAAGCCGCAGGCGAGGCGATTGGTGTCGAGCGCCGCACCGATCACGCCGATCGGTTGGCGAGCCGCCGAATAGCCCGACAATGCGTCGATCCGGCCCGCGTCCGGCGCAAGCCGGACCAGCGTCGGGCCCTGGCCCTGGTCGACGTCGAGCAGGGCCGCCCAGTTGACATGATCGATCAGCCGCGAGACCGCCGCCAGCACCTTGCGGTCGTCGAACGACATGCGGCTGTCGGCAAGCCCGATGCCGGCGAGCGCGTCGCGGATCGCCGATGACAGCGCATCCTCGGGCCGGCTGGTGCCCACGGTGACGGTCTTGGCCTGATGCCGGATGGTGTCGACCGGCCGCGAGGTCTCCTCGAAGGCTGCGCGGACGACGGCAATGGCGTCTTTGGCGGCCGCCTGCCGGTCGGCGTCGCCGGCGGCGGTGCGCAGATGTCGCGCCAGCGCGGCCAGCCGCGCCAGATCGCCCGCGCCCAGACCGGAATCGAATGCACCGCGCGCCGCTTCATCGACAAAGCCGTCCAGTGCGCCCAGAACCGCCTCGGGATCGGCTTCGCCGTCGCCCATCGCCATCAGGCCGAGGCCCGACAGGATCGGCTTGAGCGCCTGCGCGCCCTGATCGATGGCCCGCGCGGCATGAAAGCCGAACAGGTGGCCGGCGACGGTGGCGAGCACGAATGCCAGATCGGCGCCGACACGCGGCAGCGCGATCATCCGTTCGGCATAGGCGGCAAATGCGTCGGCGTCCGGGCCTTGCGTGGCGAACACCACCGGCTTGCCGTTGTGCGCTTTGAAGATCGCCGCTTCCTTGACCACATCGCCGACCAGGTCGCCCGGCAGATCGTTGGCGACGACCAGCGTCAGGGGCTCGGTCGAAAGGTCGATGTGCTTCTTGTCCTCGGTGTAGTCGACCGGGATCGACTTGTAGCAGAGTTCGGACAGCTTGATCCGGATCTCGAGCGCGGCGATGTGATTGACGCCCGAACCGGTCACCGCCCAGTAGCGCGCATGCGGGGCCAGATCGCGCGCCGCCGATGCGACCTGTTCCTCATCGGCGAGGACGGCGGCGATGCGCTCGGGCAGCGCTTCGAGTTCGCCCATCTCATAGGCGAGTTCTTCCTCGGTCATTGCGCCCGTTTCGGCGGCGAGAAACAGCGCCGTCAGCTTGCCGGCGGCGATTTGCGCGTAGAACGCCTTGGTCGAAGCGACCGACATCTCAACGTCGCGCCCGTCCGAGGTAAACAGCGTCGAGCCAGCCTTGCGCACCAGGTCCGAGTTGCGGCGGTTGACGATGGCGTGCACGAACGCGCCGCGTTCGCGCGCCAGATCGACCGCGCGGTTGGTGTCCGTGGTGGTGCCCGACTGCGAGACGGCGATGACCAGCGCCCGGTCGAAGTCATAGGCCTCGATATCGGCCGACAGTTCCGATGAGCGCAGCGCCTGCACGCTGACGCGCAGCCGGCTGTCGCGCGCGATCGCCCGCTCGATCAGATAGCCGATGCCGACCGCCGCAACGCCCGCCGTACCCTGACCAATGACATAGATGCGGCTGAGCCCGCCCTTGAGCGCGGCGCGCAGCGGCGCCCAGATGTCGTTGGCCAGATCGTCGAAGACAACGCGATTGCCTCTGCGGCGGTAGCGGCCGCGCAGCGTCTTGGCGACGCTCTGCGGGCCGTCGTGGATTTCCTTTTCGAGATAGGTCTCAAACCCGCCGCGATAGATGTCGCGCGCATAGATCTGGATCGGCGAGACGCTGGCCGCCGCCTCGGTGCCGTCATTGACGGTGCGCATCAGCGGCATGTCGGCGTCGGCATCCAGATGGATGACCGATCCGCCCGCGACCGAACGGGCCAGGTCCGCCGACTGCCGCGCCGCGTTGCACAACCCGTAGACTTCGGAGGCGAACATCCAGCCGTCGGCGAGCCGGGCGGCGTGCAGGCCCTGTCCGGAGCCCTTTTGCGCCAGAAATGCTTCGCCCGGCCGCGCCGGGTCCAGGGCGCCGATGGCGACCGAGCCGTCGAGCCGCCGGATCGCCGCGCGGAACCGCTCCAGCCGGTCCGCATCGGCAAACCCGCCCAGCCTGTCGGCAAGCGGGATGATCTTGGCATCGGTCGTGATCGCCGCATCGACCGTCTTCTGCCGTGTGGTGACCATCTCGGCGAGCAGTTCGACATGGTTGTCGACATCGCCGTTGAGCACATACATCGCGCCAAGGCCCGCCTCGGCCGCATCGCCCTCGTCTTCGCCGAGCGAGGGATTGTGCGGATGGCAGTTGGCGACCGAGATCACGCCATGCGAGGCCCAGCGCGTGTGCGACAGGACGCTCGCCCGCCGCGCGTGGACCGCAAGTGCCCAGAACAGCCCGTCGGCGGCGATCGAAGCGCGCAGCGCGGCGCCATTGTCGCCCAGCCGACCGACGAGATTGGCGGTCTTGCAGACGAACGTCGCCGTCGCGCCGGTGTCGTGCGCGGTCACGTAGACCGCGCCGTCGCCGGCATGCGGATCGGCGCGCCGTTCGCTCAGCGCCCGGGCATGGTCGGCGGCAAGCCCCGCCACCGCTTCGGCCGGCAGGTCGAGCTGGATGGCGATGCCCGCCGAATCCCGCCCGCGCACCTCCAGCCGGTCGATCGCGCGCAGCACATATTCGGCGGCGACCGCCACATGCAGCGCGGTCGTCGCGTCGGTCGGCGTTCCGGGCGCGATCAGGTCGCGCGCGGCGGCGGCATGGTCGGCCAGTTCGGCCCGCAACTGCCAGCCATGGTCGCGCAACGTCTCGATCAGCGGGTCGAGATCGGTGCGGCCGGCCCTTGAAAGCGTGGTCAGCGCCGCCTCGTGCCGTTCAAGCGCATCGGCCAGACCGCGCACGCGTTGCTCAAGCGCAGCATCGAGGGCGACCGCGCGCACCATGGCGATGCTCATCAGCGCGCTGAACCGGTCCGACAGCGTGTCGATGGCCGCGCCCAGGCCGGCGCTTGCCGCCGCGCCCGGCGCCAGTGCGTCGACCGCCGGACCCAGCGCGTCCAGCCATGCGGTGTCGGGTCGGCCAAGGCCGAAACGGCTGGTGACAAGGCCGGAAATACCGCACATGACAATTGTTCCCCTCGCATGCCCAAGGGCGTTTGGACCGTGTTCCTTCAAACAGCCAGACGGGTCAAGAGGAACGCGAAAAAGCCAGGCAAACAGGGCGTTTTTGGCCGTACCGTCGCCTGTGTTCCACGCGGTCGGCGGTTTTATGACGTTTCCGTGAAGTCACGAATTGTAACCGATCCGCCAACATTTTGCCGCAAAGACCCTGTTAATTCTTCCTTAACGGCAGTGACGCCGTGGTCCGGCTTAGGCCCGTCCCCCGCCGATACCGGACTAGTGGCAGCCCAATCCCCCTCTCCGGGCTGCCACTTTGAACCTCTGTGCCACCATGCGTGACCTCCGCATGGTGGCCTTTTTCGTTTCTGCGGAGCGGTTTTGCGCCGCCTGCGGCAAGGGCACCGATCGCCGTCCGGTTTCGCGCAGGTCCCACTTAACGCTGCCTTAAATGGCGGCCATCTATGCATCGAAGACGGTCCGCGTGGCGATGGGAGCCAGGACCGCACAAAAGGATCCGGGCGGGGATGGTGCTGCGGAAGAACAAGAGCAAGCGCGTCGAACCGCGCATGGATGCGCCGCGTCGCGCGTCGCCCAAACCGCGCGCGCCGACCGAGGACGACCGGGCCGCTCCGCCGCCTTCGCGCCGTCGCGGCCGCAAGGGCGGCAAGGCATCCGGCGCCCGGCCCCGTTCCGCAAAGGCAAAGCGCACCCGGCGTGCGCGTGGCCTGATCGGCGGACTGGTCTACTGGTCGTTCATCCTGTGCATTTGGGGCGGCGTCGCCGTCGCGGGCGTGCTCGCCTATTATGGCGCGCAGCTGCCGTCGGCCAGCACCTGGGCGATCCCGGACCGGCCACCCAATGTGACGATCGTCTCGGCCAACGGCACGCGGTTCGCCAATCGCGGCGCGACGGGCGGCGAGGCCATCGGCTTGCACGAGATGAGCCCGTACATCCCCCAGGCGGTGATCGCGATCGAGGACCGGCGCTACTATTCGCATCCCGGCGTCGACCCGATCGGTCTGGCGCGCGCCATGGCGGTCAATGTCGCCGAGCGCGGCCTGGTGCAGGGCGGCTCGACCATCACCCAGCAACTGGCCAAGAACCTGTTCCTGTCGCCCGACCGCACCGTCGGGCGCAAGATGCAGGAGATGGTGCTCGCCCTGTGGCTCGAGCACAGATACACCAAGGAACAGATCCTGGAGATGTATCTCAACCGCGTCTATTTCGGCGCGGGGTCCTACGGCGTCGAAGCGGCCGCGCGCCGCTATTTCAGCAAGTCCGCGCGCGATGTCTCGCTGCCCGAGGCGGCCATCCTCGCCGGGCTGTTGCGTGCGCCCTCGCGGCTCAATCCCGACCGCCATCCCGAGCGGGCCGAGGCGCGCGCGCAGGTCGTGCTGGCCGCCATGCGCGCCCAGGGCATGGTCTCCGACCGTGAGATGACGGCTGCACTGTCGCGCCCGGCCACCCGCGCCAACGCCTACTGGACCGGCTCGCACCATTATGTGGCGGACGCGGTGATGGCGCGCCTGCCCGACCTGATCGGAACGGTTGACGACGACATCATCGTCGACACGACGGTCGACATTGCGTTGCAGAGCGCCGGCGAAGGCGCCATCCGGCGGGTCATCGCCGAACATGGCGCGGGCAAGAAGGTCACGCAGGGCGCGCTGGTCGCGATCGAACCGTCCGGCGCGGTCAAGGCGCTGATCGGCGGCGTCGACTATGCCGCCTCGCAGTTCGACCGCGCGACCGAAGCGCGCCGCCAGCCCGGATCGGCGTTCAAGCCCTTCGTCTATCTGGCCGCGCTCGAACAGGGCCGCATGCCGCACTCGGTGCGCAACGACGCGCCGATCCGCATCGGCGACTGGAGCCCGGAGAACTATCGCGGCAAGTACGAGGGCGCGGTCACGCTGCAAACCGCGCTGGCCCGCTCGCTCAACTCGGTCGCCGCGCAGCTGATCGTCGAGGCCGGCGCACCGACCGTGGTGCGGACCGCGCAGCGGGTCGGCATCGCCTCGCCCCTTCAGGCCAATGCGTCGCTGTCGCTGGGCACGTCCGAGGTCACGCTCTACGAGTTGACGGCCGCCTATACGCCCTTTGCCAATGGCGGCGCGCGCAACCCGCCGCACATCATCCGCCGCATCACCACGCGCGACGGCACGGTGCTCTATGAACGCACCGATGCGCCGCAGCGTGTCGTCCAGCGCGATGTCGCCGGCATGATGAACCAGATGATGGCCGCCACCGTGCGCGAAGGCACCGGCCGCGGTGCGCAGTTCGGCCATCCCGCCGCCGGCAAGACCGGTACGACGCAAAACGCCCGCGATGCCTGGTTCATCGGCTACACGGCGCATCTGGTCACCGGCGTGTGGTTCGGCAATGACGATGCAACGCCGATGGACGGTGTCACCGGCGGCACGCTGCCGGTCGATGCCTGGCGGCAGTTCATGACGACCGCCCATGCCGGCAAGCCGCGCGCCAACCTGCCCGGCGCGATGCCGATCAACGTGGTGCCGCGCGACCGCCCGCTGCCCGCGATGGCGGGCCGGCCGGCGCCCGACCGCACCACCACCGCTTCCACGCAGGCCGCGCCGCGCCCGCAGGCCGATGTCGGCGGCGAACAGCCCGCCCGGCCGCGCACGGTTCTGGACGTGATCCTGGGGCGCTGAGCGCGTCCGAACGCCTTGTGGCGACAGCGCACTTGATCCGGCGGCGCGCCTCGCGGACACTTGGCCGCACGTCCGAGCCGGAGAGCCCCATGCCCGCCCCCACCCAGCATCTGAAGACCGTCGAAAGCCGCCTTCTGTGGCTCTCGCACTGGATGATCCACAACGCCA
>CAZSFA010000025.1:25953-26120 GCA_964606055.1 uncultured Oceaniradius sp.
CGACGGCGTGAAAGTCGGCGGCCATCAGGCATCGTCCGCCTCGAAGGTGTCGATCATGACCGCGCTCTATTTCTCGGCATTGCGGCCGGAGGATCGCGTGGCGGTCAAGCCGCACGCTTCGCCCGTCTTCCACGCCATGCAGTACCTGATGGGCAACATCGACCGCG
>CAZSFA010000026.1:0-25213 GCA_964606055.1 uncultured Oceaniradius sp.
GCAACATCGAGGAAGGCGGCTCGCTGACGATCATCGCCACCGCGCTGATCGACACCGGCAGCCGGATGGACGAGGTGATCTTCGAGGAGTTCAAGGGTACGGGCAATTCGGAGATCGTGCTCGATCGCAAGGTCGCCGACAAACGCATCTTCCCTTCGATGGACATTTTGAAGTCCGGCACGCGCAAGGAAGACCTGCTGGTGCCACGCTCGGACCTGCAGAAGATTTTTGTTCTGCGCCGTATCCTGTCGCCGATGGGCACGACCGACGCGATCGAGTTCCTGATCGACAAGCTGCGCCAGACCAAGAACAATGGCGAGTTCTTCGACTCCATGAATGCGTGATCGATTCGGGTTCGGAACGATCAATGACCAGGGAACGAGCTATTTGATTCGATTCTGAAATGAATCGGATACTACCGGCGTTTTGAGCACAGAGCGGCGTCGACCATGGACACGATCATCGCATTGTCGAGTGGGGCCTTGCCCGCGGGCGTTGCGGTTGTGCGGGCCTCGGGTCCAAGCGCCGAACAGCTCGTGCGCCGGTTCTGTCGGACGCTGCCCGCCCCCCGTGTCGCGACACTGTGCGTCATACGCGATGAGGATGGCGCAGAGATAGATCGCGGTCTGGTGCTGTGGTTTCCCGGTGATGCCAGTTTCACCGGAGAACCCGTGGCCGAGTTCCACCTGCATGGTGGTCGCGCGGTGGTCGACCGGTTCCTCTTCGTGGCAACGGCCACCGATGGGGTGAGACTGGCCGAAGCCGGTGAGTTCGCGCGACGCGCCTTTGCCAACGGCAAGCTCGATTTGACCCAGGCCGAGGGCCTTGCGGATCTGATCGATGCGGAGACCGAGGCACAGAGGCGGTTTGCCGTATCACAGGCGGGTGGCGCCCATCGCGATCTGTATCAAGGATGGCGGGAGCGGTTGATCCATGGCCGGGCGATGATCGAAGCCGAGATCGACTTTGCGGACGAGGATGACGTGCCGGGCTCGGTTTCGGATTCGGTGTGGTCGGATATGGCCGCGTTGTCCGATTCGGTGGCGAAACATATTGCATTGCAAAAGCGGGGATCGATTCTGCGCTCGGGTATGCGCGTTGCGCTGGTCGGTGCGCCCAACGCTGGAAAGTCGACACTTCTCAATGCTCTGGCGGGCAGTGATCGTGCGATCGTGTCACCGGAACCGGGGACCACGCGGGACGTTGTCGAAGCGCGTCTCAGCCTTGGCGGTTATCTGGTGGTTGTAGCGGACACTGCGGGCATTCGAGAAGCAGCCGGCGCGGTCGAACAACAGGGCATCGAACGGACCTGGCGGGAAGCGGCCGAGGCGGATCTCGTCCTTCACCTCGATGATGCGGCAGTCTTTCCGAAGTTGGGCGACCGGATCGCGGCGCCGGTTTGGCGGGTGCGGACCAAGCGAGACCTGGGTGGCGCAGGCGGTGGGGACAGTGACTTTGTCGTGAGTGCAAGGTCAGGCGATGGCATGGATGTGTTGATGGATGCCATCGTGTCTTTTGCCGAGAATGCAGGCGGCGGGCAGGATCTTGCACCGAGCCGTGCACGGCATATGGACCATCTGCGCCTGTGCCATGCCTGTTTGATTCGGGCACGGAACAAAGAGGTGGCGTTGGAACTTCGGGCCGAGGAGTTGCGGTTGGCGTCGGATGCGCTGGGCCGCATAACCGGCGTCGTTGATGTCGAGGACCTGCTGGATCGCATCTTTTCGAGTTTTTGCATCGGGAAGTGATCGATACCGGCGCCCTGCGCCGATGTTTCACGTGAAACACGGATCGTCTTGACCGGCTGCCTCCAACGCGGCATGTGATGATCGCAATCCTATCAGAGGCAATGAGATGACTGAGCGCTACGATGTGATCGTGGTCGGTGGTGGCCATGCCGGCGTGGAGGCGGCGCGCGCAAGCGCGGCGCTCGGCGCTCGGACGGCCCTGGTTACACACCGCTTCGACACGATCGGCGTCATGTCTTGCAACCCGGCCATCGGCGGCCTGGGCAAGGGGCATCTTGTGCGCGAGATCGATGCGCTCGATGGTCTGATGGGCCGTGTGGCCGATGCGGCCGGCATCCAGTTTCGATTGCTGAACCGGCGCAAGGGCCCGGCCGTGCGTGGTCCGCGCACCCAGGCGGACCGAAAGCTCTACCGGCAGGCGATGCAGGCGGAGATCAGGGCCGTTGAGGGTCTTGAAGTTGTGGAGGCGGAAGTCACCGGACTTCATCTTCAAGGGCCGGACACGGTCGCCGGCATCGTCGTGGATGGAGGGGCCGTCATCGAGGCTGGCGCCGTGGTTCTGACCACCGGCACATTTCTCGGCGGCGTGATCCATATCGGCGAAAAGACCCAGCCCGCGGGCCGGATGGGCGAAAATCCAAGTGTCGCGCTGCCGCGCCAGCTCGATGCGATGGGCGTGCCGCTTGGCCGGCTTAAGACCGGGACGCCGCCACGGCTGGATGGCCGCACGATCGATTGGGACGCGGTGGGCCGACAGGAGGCCGATGACGACCCCGTTCCGTTTTCGATGCTGACGGATACCATCGTCAATCGCCAGATTGCGTGCGGCGTGACACGCACGACACCGGCAACCCATCAGCTGATTGCCGACAACATCGCGCGATCGGCGATGTATGCGGGCAACATCAGCGGTGTCGGGCCGCGCTATTGTCCGTCGATCGAGGACAAGATCGTCAAGTTCGGCGATCGCGATGGTCACCAGATCTTCCTCGAGCCGGAAGGCCTGGACGATCACGTCGTCTATCCCAACGGGATTTCGACTTCGCTGCCCGAAGACGTACAGCACGCCATGCTGAAGACCATTCCCGGCCTTGCCGACGCGCGAATTCTGCAACCGGGCTATGCCATTGAATATGATCACGTCGATCCGCGCGCGCTTGATGCGGCTTTGGCATTGCGCGGCGTGCGCGGTTTCTATCTCGCCGGTCAGGTCAACGGAACGACCGGCTACGAGGAGGCGGCCGCTCAGGGGCTCGTGGCGGGTTTGAACGCTGCTCGATTCGCAACCGGAATGACACCGGTGCAGTTCAGCCGCGCCGAGAGTTACATCGGGGTGATGATCGATGATCTGACATCGCGTGGCGTGAGCGAACCTTATCGCATGTTCACCTCGCGCGCGGAGTATCGTTTGTCGCTGCGTATTGATAATGCAGACATGCGTCTCACGCCGCTGGCAATTGAACTTGGCCTGGCATCCGACCGGCGGCGATCTCATTTTGAGAGCGTACGCAGTGCGTTGGATGTGGCGCGTGCGGACCTGCAAGCTTGGTCGTTGACCCCGCAGGAGGCGCATCGATTCGGACTCGAAATCAACCGCGACGGTATTCGTCGGTCAGGCTATGATCTGTTGGCCTATCCCAATATCGGTCTTGATGATCTCGGACCGATCTGGCCAGCGATCGGCGAGTGGGATCGTTCGATTCGGGAGCGAATTGAAATCGAGGCGCAATACGCGGTGTATCTCGAGCGTCAGGCGGCGGACATCGCTGCGGTCAAGCGCGATGAGGCGCTTGCCATCCCACGCGAATTGGATTTCTCGGCTATCGGTGGGCTTTCAAACGAGTTGATGCAGAAGCTTGTTGCGCGGCAACCGGCGACGATTGCCGAAGCGCATCGGATCGAGGGGATGACGCCGGCGGCGTTGGCGTTGCTCATCGCGCATATCCGCCGCCGTGAGGCGGTGGGTGCAGGCGAGAAGCGGCTGCGCTCGGCGTGAGCGGTACGCACGATGCCGTCCGGTCGGTGTTGCCGGGTGTTTCACGTGAAACACTGGCGCGCCTTGACGCATTCGCCGTATTGTTCGAGCGCTGGTCCCAACGCATCAATCTCGTGGCATCGTCCACCGGTCCGGACCTCTGGTCGCGACACATCGCAGACAGCGCGCAGTTGTTGCGTCTGGCGCCGGAAGCCCGGCATTGGGTCGATCTGGGGTCGGGTGGCGGGTTTCCCGGTGCGATCATCGCCATCTTGATGGACGAAACCCCGGACGCGCGGGTCGATCTGATCGAGAGCAATCGCAAGAAGGCGGCTTTCCTCCAGACGGTCAGGGCGCAATGCGCGCAAAGGGCGCATGTTCACGCCGACCGTATCGAGGCCGCCCTACCCGGTCTGCCAGCACCCGACGTCGTCACCGCGCGCGCGCTTGCGTCGCTGCCCCGGCTGCTGGACATGACCCGGGCCTGGCTCTCGGGCCCGACCACCGCGCTGTTTCACAAAGGTCGTGGATATGCCGCCGAGGTCGAGGAAAGCCGTGACCGATGGGACTTCGATCTGCTACAACACCCAAGCTTGATTGCGCGCGATGCGGTGATCCTGGAAATCCGCAACCTGCGCGCCAGAGCGTGATGATCCGGCCGATGGACCGGGTCGCACGTTCCGCAAATCCGCCCTGGAGCGCCGCATGGTTCAAACGCCGCGTGTCATCACCATTGCCAACCAGAAGGGCGGTGTGGGCAAGACCACGACGACGATCAATCTCGCCACGGCGCTGGCCGCAATCGGCGAGCGCGTTCTGATCATCGATGTCGATCCGCAGGGCAATGCCAGCACGGGTCTGGGCATCGACAGGGATGACCGCACCATCTCGTCCTACGATGTCCTGACCGGAGAAGCGGCGATCGCCGAGGCGGCTATTGCGACCGCCGTTCCCGATCTTTCCATCGTGCCCTCGACGATGGATCTGCTCGGCGTCGAAATGGAGATATCCGGCGCCCGCGATCGCGTGTTCCGCCTGCGCAATGCGCTGGCGCAGCCAGATGTGGGTCGGTTCAGCTATGTCCTGATCGACTGTCCGCCGTCTCTCAACCTCTTGACGCTCAACGCCATGGCCGCCGCCGATTCGCTGCTTGTGCCGCTTCAGTGCGAGTTCTTTGCGCTCGAAGGGTTGAGCCAGCTGCTCAAGACGGTCGATCAGGTGCGTGGATCGGTCAACACGCGGCTGACGATCCAGGGCATCGTTCTGACGATGTATGACGGCCGCAACAACCTCGCAAATCAGGTGGTTGATGATGTCCGCGCGCATATGGGCGAGGCGGTCTACGACACCGTCATCCCGCGCAATGTACGGCTGTCGGAAGCGCCGTCCTATGGCAAGCCGGCCATCCTCTACGATCTGCAATGCGCCGGCAGCCAAGCCTATCTCAATCTGGCGTCGGAGGTCATCCAGCGCGAGCGGCGCATGCAGGCGGCGTGATGGATGATTGGATTCGCAGACGAAACGAAACGGGCTGAACATGGCTGACGACAGATCGAGCAAGCGATTGGGACGAGGGCTGGCGGCGCTGATCGGCGACATGGATCAGCCCGAACCCAAGCCCGAGACGCTCGTTGCGCGGGACCGATCGGTGCCGATCGAGCTGCTGCGGCCGAACCCGCACAATCCGCGGCGCGTCTTTGCCGATGAGGAGATTGCCGATCTGGCCGCATCATTGCGCGCGCATGGCGTCATACAGCCGATTGTCGTGCGCACGCGGTCCGATCGCGGCGAGGGGTACGAGATCATTGCCGGCGAGCGCCGCTGGCGCGCCGCGCAGCGAGCCGGCCTTGTTGACGTACCGATCATCGTCCGCGATGTGGACGACAAGGCGGCGCTTGAGCTGGCGATCGTCGAAAACGTCCAGCGCGCCGACCTCAACCCCATCGAGGAGGCGCAGGGCTACCAGCAACTGATCGACGAACACGGGTACACGCAGTCCGATCTTGGCGATGTCATCGGCAAGAGCCGCAGTCACGTGGCCAACACGCTGCGGCTGCTCAGACTTCCGCAGAGCGTTCGTTCGCTCGTTGTCGACGGTGCGCTGTCCTCCGGCCACGCGCGCACGCTGGTGACGGCCGCCGACCCGGCGGCGCTCGCCGACCGGATCGTCCGCGACGGCCTGTCTGTGCGCCAGGCCGAAGCCCTGGCGCAAATGCCGCCTGCCGGGCCCCAACCGGTCGGCGCGTCAAAGCCCGCCAAGGATGCCGATACCGTGTCGATGGAGAAAGTGTTGTCGGACGCAACGGGGTACCGTGTCGAGATCCGCCATGGCGCGAAAGGCGGCGAGGTGCGCATACGCTATCGATCGCTCGATCAGCTCGACGATCTGTCACGCCGTCTGCGCGGATCATAAACGAACTTTGCTTTCGATTCGGCTACGAACTGAATCGATCTAAAATCCGATTCGATTCATTTCCGTAATATTTATGGTCAACCTTAACGCCGGCGCGCGCTCTGAATGGTCAAGGCCATCAGGGTGATGTGCAGGACTTCGCGCTCGGTCTCGCGCGCCTTGCGTGCCTGCAGGACGGCGTCCTGAAGGCGGGCAAGCGCGGCCCTTATGGCAACCGAGGGCCAGCGCTGCAGCGCGCCTTCGATCAGTTTGCGACGTGAAAAGAAGACCGGCGGACGGGCCGATGCGACGATGGCCGCGGCCGGTTTGCCTTGGCGGTCCATCTCGTGGCGCAGGCGATCGAGCGATTGGAACTGGCGGACGAGCACGGCGAACAACATGGACGGCGCGCCACCGCCGAGATCGAACTTGGTCATCGCGCGGTCGAATGCCGCCAGATCGCCGTTCAGCACGGCGTCGCTGACATCGTCATAGCCAAGGGCCGATGCGTCGCCGCAGATCGCGCGTACATCGTCGAGCGCGATCGATGCTTGTCCGTGCGTGTAGAGCAGGATCTTCTCCAGTTCCGCCCGGGTGGCGGCGCGGTCGCCGCCCAGATGGGCCAGCAGGAACTGCCGGGCATCCAGTTCAAGCTTCTGGCCGGCTTGCGAGAAGACGTCGTCGAGCAGGTTCTGAATGTCGCGCGCATTGTCGGCGTAGCAGGGAATGGCGAGCGCCGATTTTGCCTTTTCGACCGCTGCCCGCAGCCCCGTGCCCTTGCGCAGTTCGCCCGCCTCGATCAGCACGACCGTGTCGGCCGGCGGATCGCCCGTCAGCGCTTCGACCTGTTTGACGAGTGCCCGATCGTTGCCGGCGCCGCGCACCCAGATCAAACGCTGCCCGCCGAACATGCCCACCGTATAAGCTTCGTTGGCGAGCCGCTCCGGATCGCTGGTCAGCGATGAGGGATCGAGGCGGATCGTGCTGAAAGCATCGTCGAGATCGATGCCGGTCGCATGTGCGAGCGCGCGCGACCGCTCCGCGACAAGCCCGTGATCGGGGCCATAGACAAGGTAGAACGCGTAACCGCCCGGGTTGCGCAGGAAACGGTCGATCTCGCTGGCTTTGAGCTGTGCCATGACCGTGCGGTCAGACGCCGGACAGCGCCGCCGCGATGATGATGCGCACCTGTTCGGCCACGGCGCTGGCAGCGCGGTCCTCGGCATCGCGCAGGGCCCGGTCGTTGGCGAACTCCTGGCGCGTGTTGTCGAAGGCGGCGGTTGCGCTGCGCGTCTCCTCGGCGATCACCACGCCATCGATCAGCCGCGTCAGCCGGACGCTGGCCCTGACCGTCACCCGGCGTGCGGTGATGGACACATCGCCTTCGGGGGCCTGGACGCGCAGCAGTCCGCGCGCGCTGCTGGTGACGTTGAGTTCGGCATCGTAGGCCGCCGGCGCCGGCGCCTGCCCGCCATGGAGCAGGAAGATCAGCCGATTGCGCACCTGCTGGCCGACGCGCGTGTCAACGTCCGCGACGCTGACCTGCCGCAGCACCGGAACATCCGAAAACGTGCCGTCGGGCGTGTTGAGCGGCTGCACCGTGCAGCCCGCAACTGCGGACAAGGCCGCCAGAAGGGCGGCACGGCGGGTCATTTCAATCGTGCGCCGGGCGATCATGCGACGATATTGACGATGCGGTCGGGCACGACAATCACCTTCTTTGGCGTTCCGCCATCAAGATAGCGCTGAACGAAGTCCTGCGACAGTGCAAACGTTTCGACATCGCCGCGATCGGCGCCGCGCGCGACGGCGATCTCGCCGCGGCGCTTGCCGTTGATCTGCACCGGCATGGTCACCGTGTCGTCGGCGACCAGCGCCGGATCGAAGGCCGGCCAGGGCGCCTGCGAGACCATCACGTCATGGCCGAGCGCCTGCCAGCATTCCTCGGCCAGGTGCGGTGCGATGGGTGCCATGATCTGGACGAGGATCGACAGGCATTCATGGGCGGCCGCCCTGTCGGCTGACGCTGCCGATTGTGCGGACGCTTCGAGCGTCGGCGCAATGGCGTTGACCAGTTCGTGGATGCGCGCGATCGCCTTGTTGAAGGCGAGCCGCTCGAAATCCTCGCCGACACCCTTGAGCGCCTTGTGGGTGGCGCGGCGCATGGCGATCGATGTTTTGCCGGCTTTCGACCCATCGCCGGCGCCGATGTGCGGAGCCGCATTGGCGATGATCCGCCATACGCGCTGGATGAAGCGATGGGCTCCTTCCGCGCCAGCGTCTGTCCATTCCACATCGCGTTCCGGTGGCGAATCCGACAGCATGAACCATCGAGCCGTATCGGCACCGAAACGTTTTGAAATCTCCTCGGGCGGGATCGTGTTGCGCTTGGATTTCGACATCTTCTCAAGCGGTCCGATGGTCACTTCCGCGCCGGTGTCGATGTCGAAGGCGCGACGGTCGGTTTCGCTTGCCTCGATGCGGACCTCGGACGGTTCCAGCCAGTTTCCGTTGGCCGACCTGTAGGTCTCGTGCACGACCATGCCCTGGGTGAACAGGCCCTTGAACGGCTCGTCGACGGCCATGTGGCCGGTGCGGCTCATCGCGCGTGCGAAGAACCGCGAGTAGAGCAGGTGCAGGATCGCGTGTTCGACACCGCCAATGTACTGATCGACGGGCAGCCAGGCGTTGGCCGCATCCGGGTCGGTGGGCGCATCTTCCCTGGGTGCGGTGAAGCGGGCGAAATACCAGGACGAATCGACGAACGTGTCCATCGTGTCGGTTTCGCGCCGCGCCGGCTTGCCGCATGAAGGGCAGTCGACATGCTTCCAGGTCGGATGGCGGTCGAGCGGGTTGCCGGGCGTTTCGAGATCGATGTCATCGGGCAGAACGACGGGCATCTGGTCCGCGGGCACGGGCACCAGACCGCAATCATCGCAATGGATCACCGGGATCGGACAACCCCAATAGCGTTGCCGCGAAATGCCCCAGTCGCGCAGGCGGAACCGCGTGACGCCACGACCCTTGCCGGCGGCCTCGAACCAGTCGATCGTCCGATCGATGCCCTCGTCGCTTGCGACATCGCCAATGCCGGCGAAGTGGTCGACATAGGACACCGTCTCGGTCTTGGCCGGAACCAGCGCCTCGCGGTCGACCGGCGTCCGATCGCCCGGCATGAAGAAGGCGTTGCGGACCGGCAGACCGTATTTGTGCGCGAAATCGAGGTCGCGCTGATCGTGCGCCGGGCAGCCAAAGACCGCGCCCGTGCCGTACTCCATGAGGACGAAATTGCCGACCCAGACCGGCAGCAGCCGGTCCTCGGCCGGATGCCGCACCATCAGCCCGGTGTCGAAGCCGCGCTTTTCGGCCTTTTCCATGGCTTCCTCGGACGTGCCGAGCCGCCGGCAGTCGGCGTTGAACGCGGAAAGGGCCGCGTTGTCCGCTTCCAGCGCGATCGACAGGGGGTGGTCCGGCGAAATGGCGATGAAGCTTGCGCCGTGCAGCGTGTCGGGCCGGGTCGAATAGCAATCGATGGCACGGTGGCCGTGGGCCGGTTCGCTGAGATGAAACGGAATCTCGAGGCCGCGCGACTTGCCGATCCAGTTGCGTTGCATCAGCCGCACCTTGTCGGGCCAGTCCTCAAGCCCGTCGATGGCGTCGAGCAGGTCCTCGGCGAAATCGGTGATCTTGAACACCCATTGCGCCAGTTCGCGCTGTTCGACCTCGGCGCCCGAGCGCCAGCCCCGACCGTCGATCACCTGTTCGTTGGCGAGCACGGTCTGGTCGACGGGATCCCAGTTGACCTTCGAGACGCGGCGGCCGACGAGCCCCGCTTTCAGGAAATCGACGAACAGCATCTGCTGGCGGTGGTAGTAGTCGACATCGCAGGTCGCGAACTCGCGCGTCCAGTCGATCGACAGACCCATCAGCTTGAGCTGCGCGCGCATTGTGTCGATGTTCTGGTAGGTCCAGTCGCGCGGATGAACCTTGTTCTGCATGGCCGCGTTTTCGGCCGGCATGCCGAATGCGTCCCAGCCCATCGGGTGCAGCACGTTGAAGCCGCGCGCGCGCTTGTAGCGCGCGACCACATCGCCCATCGCATAATTGCGCGTGTGGCCGATGTGGATGCGCCCGGACGGATAGGGAAACATCTCCAGCACGTAGTATTTGGGCCGCGGATCGGCATTGTCGGTCACAAACAGGCGTGCCTCGTCCCAGGCCTGTTGCCATCTGGGTTCGGCGGCGCGCGGGTCGTAGCGGTTTTGTGTCATCGTGCCAGGTCGTTCGGGCCGGTGCATCGGCCGGGTTGCAATCGGCAACGCCGCGTGCATGTCAGTGAGGCGCGGCCTTTCGTGTGCCGTCTCATGCAGTCAAACGGAAAGAGCGTCAACCATGACCGGAGAGCCGGTTCCGCAGAGCAACGAACAGGCGATGACGCAGGCGCGCCATGCCGAGGTCACGGCCAGGATCGCCGACGCCGCCGCGCGCGCGGGCCGGGCGGCCGATGAGGTCACGCTGGTCGCGGTCAGCAAGACGTTCGCTGCCGAAGCGATCGCGCCCGTTCTGGCGCTTGGTCATCGGGTGTTCGGGGAAAACCGGGTGCAGGAGGCGCAGGGCAAATGGCCGGCATTGCGCGCGCAATACCCGGACATCGAGTTGCGGCTGATCGGACCCTTGCAATCGAACAAGGCGGCCGATGCGGTGGCGCTGTTCGATGTCATCGAGACGGTCGATCGCGAGAAGATCGCCCGTGCCTTGGCGCGCGAGATGGACAGGCAAGGCCGGCGGCCGCGCCTTTATGTGCAGGTCAACACCGGCGAGGAGCCGCAAAAGGCAGGCATCGCGCCCGGAGATGCCGCCCGTTTCGTCGCGTTGTGCCGTGACGAGATCGGCCTGGCGATCGAGGGGCTGATGTGCATTCCGCCGTTCGACGACAATCCCGGGCCGCATTTCGCGCTGCTCAGATCGCTGGCCGGCGAATGCGGACTGGGCCGATGCTCGATGGGCATGTCCGGCGATTACGAGACCGCGATCGATCTGGGCGCGACGAGCGTGCGCGTCGGCTCGGCGATCTTTGGCGCGCGCTGAAGAGGCCGGGCGCACTTTGGCCGTTTTTTCGCTGACTTTCGGCCACGAATCCGGCATGTTCGCGCTGCGATATCGCCGGTGCACAGGGGCGCTGGCACTTTGGGATCATCGAGGGAGTACGACATGACACCGAACCGGGTCCAACTTGGTGTTTGTGCCGTTGCGGCAGCATTTTTGATGGCAACACCGGCGCTGGCGGCGCGGTGCATCACCAGCCAGGGGCAGTTCGAGGCCTACAAGCAGACGCTCGGCCAGCAGGCGGCGTCCGCCGGGGTGGGGCAACGCGGAATGCAGGCGCTGCGTGATGCAGGGCTTTCGGGCATCACCTGGCGGTTTGAATCCAACCCGTCATCACAGACCGGCACGCGCCACCGCAGCCCGGAACAGTTCCTGACGAGCCGGTTCTCCAGCGTCAGCTCGTTCGTCTCCAACGCCAAGCGCCGGCTCAACCAGAATGCCGGCTTGTTCCAGGCGATCGAACGCCAATACGGCGTGCCGGGTTCGGTTCTGGTGGCGATCTGGGGTTATGAAACCTCGTGGGGCGGCTACACCGGCGACACGCCGATCGTCGGCGGTGCGGTGACGCTTGCCTCCTACTGCCGTCGCCATCCGCGCTTTGAGGATGACGCGATCGCCGCGCTGCAACTGGTTGACCGTGGCGTCATTACCGGCCGCAGCCGGGGCGGGCCGTCGGGCGAGTTGGGTCACATGCAGTTCCTGGCCGGCAACTGGGTCCGGTTTTCGGTCGACGGCAATGGCGACGGGCGCAAGGACCCCAACAACGCGGCCGACGCGCTGGCTTCGGCAGCGAACATGTTGCGCCGCAATGGCTGGCGCGCGGGTGCCGGCTTCACGCAGGGTTCGGCAAACTTCCGCGTGCTGTCGGCATGGAACGACAGCGGCAATTATCAGCGCGCCATCGCCTATGCGGCGAGCCTGATCGACCAGTAGCGGCGGGCCCTACGCCTCGCACATCAAAAAACCGCGCCGGCATCATGTGCTGGCGCGGTCATCGTTCATCACCTGAGACTGACGGTCAGTCTTCCTTGGGTGCCAGCACCTGCCGGCCGCGATACATGCCGGTCTTCAGGTCGATATGGTGCGGACGACGCAGTTCGCCCGAAGCCTTGTCCTCGACATAGGTCGGTGCCTTGATTGCATCGCTGGAACGGCGCATGCCGCGCTTGGCGCGGGTCACCTTTCTCTTGGGTACGGCCATTTCACATCTCCAATTGGCTGCGCGCGCCGGTTCGAGGGCCGCGTGCGCCCCGGTTCGTATCCACCATGCGCGGAAAAGTGCCGGCGCTATACACAATCGGCGATGGGAAGGGAAGTCCCGGCGCGACTCATTCGGACAGACAGCGGACATAGGCGCCCGACTGACTGGCGCGGCGCTGGATGACGTCGGCAACGCGGTTCATGCCGGCGGACGGCCGAGCCGGATCGCGCACATGCGGATTGGGCAACGTCACCGCCAGAAGCGCCGCCTGACGATTGGTCAGCGCATCCGGCGTCCGGTCGAAATGGGTCCGCGCCGCGGCCTGCGCGCCGAACTGCCCGTCCGGCCCCCATTCGGCGACGTTGAGATAGATTTCCATGATCCTGTGCTTGGGCAGCGCGACGTCGATCCACAACGCCAGCGGCACTTCCAGCGCCTTGCGGATGTAGGAACGGTCGTTCCACAAAAAGAGGTTCTTGGCCGTCTGCATGGTGATGGTGGAGGCGCCACGCACCCGCTCGCCTTCCAGCGCGTCTTCGATGACCGCGCGCAACTCGCGCAGGTCGATGCCGCGATGAAAACAGAACTGGCCATCCTCCGACATCAGGACTGATTGATAAAGGCGTGGCGAGACATCCTCGATGTCGACCCATTGGCGCTGCATCGGTTGGCCTGTCACCACGCGCGCCGCCATCAGCGTCGAGACGGGCCGGACACCGTCGATCCGATAGACCAAGGTCAGCGACAGCGGGATGAGCGAAACGGCGATGGCGACCAGTACGGGGTAGACCACAAGCCAGCGCAGCAGGCGGCCGCGCCAGTTGCGTTTTCGCCCGGCCCGCTTGCCCGATGTGCCGCGTGCGCGCCGCCGCCATTTGGCCGGTTGTTTCTGCGGTGTCGTCTGCGTCTCGGTCACGGCGGCCCGGCAGGATCTTGATCAGCCATGGGTTGGCGGTCGATGGAACCTCGATCGCCGAGGCGGTTCGGAAGGACGGTTCATATCACGAGTAACCGCTGGTGGGCCGGTTTTCTTGATCGTCATGCGCAGGCGGCTTGTCTGTACCTGACACTCTATTATAGCGTCCCCATGACCGACGAACACGGTTTTCGACAAGCCCTGGCGGATCGCGCCCGCCAAGTGGATGCCAGCCTCGAAGGTTGGCTGTCCAGCGGGGCGCTGGACGGCGAGACCGCACGGCCCGAACGGCTGATGGCTGCCATGCGGCATGGCGTTCTCAATGGCGGCAAGCGGTTGCGACCGTTCCTGGTGCTCGAATGCACGCGAATGCTCGGTGGTTCGGTCGCTGCCGCATTGCCGGCGGCGGGGGCACTCGAGTGCATTCACTGCTACTCGCTCATCCATGATGATTTGCCGGCTATGGATGACGACGATCTACGGCGCGGCCAGCCGACCGTGCATCGCGCGTTCGACGAAGCCACGGCGATCCTGGCGGGCGACGCGCTGCTGACGCTCGCCTTCGATCTCGTCGCACGCCGGCAAGACGACCTGTCGGCAGAGCAGGTGGCCGTTTTGGTTCGCTTGCTGTCGCGCGCGGCCGGTCTTGGCGGCATGGCGGGCGGGCAGATGCTCGACCTGCAACACGAACACGGCGCGGTCGACGAGGCGATGATCGACACCATCCACGCCATGAAGACCGGCGCGCTTTTCCGCTTTGCCTGCGAGGCGGGCGCGGTGATCGCCGGTGCCGATGATGCCACGCGCGGGCGGATGCGCCGGTTCGGTGAGGTCATCGGGCGTGCGTTCCAACTGGCCGACGATGTTCTGGACGTGACGGCCGACGCCGCCACCATGGGTAAGGCGACCGGCAAGGATGCCGCCGCGGGCAAGCAGACGCTGGTCGGGTTGCACGGGGTCGACTGGGCCAACGACCGCCTGGACGCGCTGGTCGCCGAAGCGGCCGCGCTTCTGGCGCCGTTCGGCGACCGTGGCGCCCTGCTGCGACAGGCGGCCGTCTTCATTGCCGGCCGGCGACACTGAGCGCGCTCGCCCCTTCTTGCGCCGGCTAATTCTTCGCCACCAGGCACGATCCGCCGGCACCCCTGATCCGCCCGCATATCGCATTGGCCTCAATGCGGCTGTCGGCGCCGACGCGCACCACATAGAGCGGCCGCGTGCCGCGTGGCGAGCGCATCTGGCTGACGGCCATCGGCAGGTCGCGCAGGACCGTTGCATGACGGTCCCGGACCCGGTCCCAGGACCGCATCGCCGCCGACCGGCTGAAGTTGCCCGCCACCTGAATCGCCCAGGGCTTTTGCAGCGTGGCGGCCATCGGCCGGAACCCGGCCGCGGTTGCCGGCAGCCGAACGCAGGCCTGCTGGAAGGTCTGGCCTTCCTCGAGCGCGGCCACCTTGATGGCACGATCGCGCGGCACGAAGGTTTCGGCCGGCTCGCCGGTGATGCGCAGCACGTAGTTCTCCGTTTCGAGCGGCAAGGTGCTGCGCCCGGCGAGCCACCGATCGACACGGTTTTCACCCGCATTGTAGGCGGCGGCCGCCAGACCCAGATTGCCGAACCGCAGGCGCAGCGCCGCCAGATAGGTGGCTGACGCAGGAAGGGCCTGACGCGGATCGAAGCTGTTCCTGAGACCGCGCAGCGCTGCCGTGGCCGGCATGAACTGCGCGATGCCTTCGGCGCCGGCCGGTGACACGGCGTTGGGATCGAACCGGCTTTCGGTCCAGATCAGCCGCGCGAAATACGATGGCGGCAGGCCGTTGCGTCCGGCTTCGCGCTTGATCAGCCGGCAGATGGCGGCGTGGGACAGGTCTTCATGTTCGACCGATTGCGTCCGGCCCGGCGACGGAACCGACAGTGCGACCGCCAGCATCGCAAGACCGAGGACGGTCCGCGCGGCGCGCCTAGGCGGCCGCATCCTCGGCGCTCTTTTCGGTGAACCGCGCCTTGATATAGTCCTGCACCATGGCTTCGAAATCGGCGGCGATGCCGGGGCCGCGCAGGGTCGCGACCTTCTTGCCGTCGACGAACACCGGCGCCGCCGGGTTTTCGCCGGTGCCGGGCAGCGAAATGCCGATGTCGGCATGTTTTGATTCGCCGGGGCCGTTGACGATGCATCCCATCACGGCGACCTTGAGTTCCTCGACACCGGGATATTGATCGCGCCAGACCGGCATGTTGCGCCGCAGATCGCCTTCGATCTTCGCCGCAAGCTCCTGGAACACGGTCGATGTCGTGCGGCCACAGCCCGGGCAGGCGGCAACGACCGGCAGGAACTGCCGAAACCCCATCGTTTGCAGCAACTCCTGGGCGACCTGAACTTCCTTGGTGCGATCGCCGCCCGGTTCGGGCGTCAGCGAGATGCGGATGGTGTCGCCGATGCCCTGTTGCAGCAGCACGGCGAGAGCGGCCGAGGACGCGACGATGCCCTTGGAACCCATGCCTGCCTCGGTCAGGCCCAGATGCAGCGCGTGATCGCAGCGCCGCGCAAGGTCGGTGTAGACCGCGATCAGATCCTGCACGCGGCTGACCTTGGCGGACAGGAGGATCTTGTTGCGCGACAGCCCGGTGTCCTCGGCCAGTTGCGCCGACAACAGGGCCGACTGGATGATCGCTTCGCGCGTCACCTCGTCGGCCGACATCGGAAACCCCTTGGCCTGGTTCTCGTCCATCAGGCGGGTCAGCAGTTCCTGGTCCAGCGAACCCCAGTTGACGCCGATCCGCACCGGCTTGTCGTAGCGGATCGCCATTTCGATGATGTCGATGAACTGGCGGTCGCGCTTGTCGCGGAAGCCGACATTGCCCGGATTGATGCGGTACTTTGCCAGCGCCTCGGCGCAGGCGGGATGATCGGCCAGCAGCTTGTGGCCGATATAGTGAAAGTCGCCGACCAGCGGCACGTCATGGCCCAGCCGTTCGAGCCGTTCGCGGACTTTCGGAACCGCGGCGGCGCTTTCCTCGCGGTCGACGGTGATGCGTACGACCTCCGAGCCCGCCTTGTGCAGGGCGGCGCACTGGGCGACGGTCGCGTCGATGTCGGCGGTGTCGGTGTTGGTCATCGACTGGACCACCACCGGTGCGTCGCCGCCCACGGTCACGCCGCCGACGTCGACCGGCACCGATCTCCGGCGCGGCAGCGGAGCGGACATGTACTGCACTGGATCGTGGGCGTTCATGAGCAGGTTCTAGCGGGTTCGGCAAACCGTCGCAATCAGACTTGACCGCGCAGGCCGGCGACCACCGGCGCGGCGTGCACGGTCAATCCTTGCGGACCGTGTAGCGCATCAGCACGCGATCGCCCGCCTGCACCTCTGTATCGATCAGGTCCAGATTCAGTGATCGGCGGCGTCCGCCCAGCCCTTCAGCGAACGTGCGTGCCTCAGGATCGCCAAGCAGGATGGGATGCACGAGCAGATGAACCTCATCGACGAGACCTTGGTCGAGCAGGACTCCGTTGAGCACGCCGCCGCTTTCGACGCGAATGCGCTCGATGCCATGCTCGCTCCGGAGCAGGCTCAGCGCCCGACGCAGGTCGATCCGATCCTCGCCGGCGACGATGCGCGTGACTCCGAGCCGATCCAGATCGTCGAGGTGCGCGGCCGGGGTCATCCGAGAACACAGCGCGATCCAGCCGCTGAACATGGGCTGGCGCTTCCAGTACGCCCAGTTCTGCAAACGGCCGCGACTGTCGACGACAACAAGAACCGGGCGCGGGTCATCCGGTTGCGCTGGTGGCGGTTCCACCGCCTCGGGGTCCACCTGCCCGGATGATGCGATGAGCATGGATTCGCATCCGGCGAGCGTGGCATCTTCTCCGATGCGCTGCGCGATGCTGTAATGCACGGCCAGATCGACATCGAAGCCCGTCGTGCAGCCATCCAGCGTTGTCGAAACGTAGACGATGACAGTGGGTTTCATGGGCGGACGTTCCTCATGTTGTGACGCAGGCTGCGCAATCTGATGGCATTGCCGGCCTTCGGTCGCACTTGATCGCGATCAACCCTGCGCGCCCATGCTGACACGGGCGGTGACAAGCCCCGCGCCGCATCTTATGTTGCGGTGCAACCAAGCATGCGCATCACCTCAGGACGGGGACCAACATGGCAGAGCAGACCAGAACGGCGGTGGTGACGGGATCAAATTCGGGCATCGGGCTGGGCATCGCCCGCGCATTCGCGGCCGAAGGGCACAATCTCGTCATCAACTCCTACACCGACAGCGACGAGGACCATCGGCTCGCCGAGGCCATCGCCGCCGAGCACGGCAACAAGACGGTCTATGTGTCGGCCGATCTGTCCAGCGGCGACAAGGCGCGGATGCTCGTCGAGAAAGCGGCCGAAGCATTCGGCGCCGTCGACATCCTGGTCAACAATGCCGGCATCCAGCACGTTGCGCCTGTCGAATCCTTTCCGGTCGACAAGTGGGACGCGGTGATCGCGATCAACCTGTCGTCGGCCTTCCACACGATCGCGGCGGCCGTTCCGATGATGAAGAAGAACGGCTGGGGCCGGGTGATCAACATCGCCTCGGCGCACGGGCTGACCGCTTCGCCCTACAAGTCCGCCTATGTGTCTGCCAAGCATGGCGTGGTCGGACTGACCAAGACGATCGCGCTGGAGTTCGCCGAGGACAAGCTGGCGGCCACCTGCAACGCCATCTGCCCGGGCTATGTGCTGACGCCGCTGGTCGAGGGGCAGATCGGAGACCAGATGAAGGCGCATGGCATGGGCCGCGAGGAGGTTCTCGACAAGGTCATGCTGACGCGCCAGCCGACGCGCGAGTTCGCCACCGTCGAGCAGCTCGGCGCGATCGCGGTGTTCCTGTGTTCGGACAATGCGGCCCAGATCACCGGCACGACGATCTCCGCCGATGGCGGCTGGACCGCGCTCTGACCAGGAGCCGCATTTGGCACGCAACAGCGACATTGGAACGGGCGCGCCGGCATCGGGCAACGGCGCCGGGCAACGCGCCAAGACCGTCAACCTGGCTTTGCAGGGCGGCGGTTCGCACGGCGCGTTCACCTGGGGCGTCCTCGACGCTGTCCTCGAAGACGGGCGGCTGGGCTTTGAAGGCGTATCGGGCACCAGCGCGGGCGCGATGAACGCTGTCGCGCTGGCCGATGGCTGGCAACGCGACGGACCCGATGGCGCCCGTCAGGGCCTGCATGATTTCTGGCGGGCGGTGGCGCGCAAGGGCCGCTTTTCGCCCATTCAGCGCACGCCGGCCGATGTCTGGTTCGGCAACTTCTCGCTCGAGAACTCGCCGAGCTACCGGTTTTTCGACCTCTTCACGCGGGTGTTTTCGCCCTATGACGTCAACCCGTTCGACATCAATCCGCTGCGCGAGGTGGTCGACAAGGCCATCGACTTCGACAGCGTTCACGCCTGCGGCGCGTTTGCGGTGTTCGTGTCGGCGACCAATGTGCACACGGGCAAGGTGCGCGTCTTCCGCCGTGAGGAGATCGACCTTGATGCCGTGATGGCCTCGGCCTGCCTGCCGACCCTGTACAAGGCCGTCGAGATCGACGGCGTGCCCTATTGGGATGGCGGGTTCGGCGGCAATCCGGTGCTGTTTCCGTTCTTCTACGAGACCGAGACGGCTGACTGCCTGCTTGTCCAGATCAATCCCATCGAGCGGCAATCGACGCCCAGGACCGCGCAGGAAATCCAGGACCGGATGAACGAGATCACGTTCAATGCTGCGCTCCTGCGCGAGTTTCGGGCGATCGAGTTCGTGCGCCGGCTGAAGGAAGACGGACGGCTTGAGGACACCGACTACAAGTCGATCCGGATGCATCGAATCGCCGCCGATGCGGCGCTGGGGCATCTGTCGGCTGCCTCCAAGGTCAATGCCGAATGGTCGTTCCTGACCGAGTTGCGGGACATGGGGCGTGCGGCCGCATTCGATTTTCTGGACGCGCATTTCGACGACATCGGCGTGCGGCCGTCGCTCGATCTGTCGCAGGAGTTGCGCCCCGACATCCTGCCGGCGACCGAACGCGAGCCGCTGGGCCGGAGGATGCGCGATGCGGTCAGGCGTCTGGGACGGAGCGCTCAAGCGCCCGAGCCGTGAAATCGACGATCGATCGGGCGTGATCGTCGATCGGGCGGTCGTGCAGCGCTTCCCATCGCAGGCCCTCGATGGCGAAGATGAAGGTGTGCGCGATGGTCACCGCATCCATGCCGAACGCATCGAGATCGATCTGGCCGTCGCCATGTGCCTGCTCGATGCCCGAGGCGACCACCCGCACCAGCGCATTGGTCCACATGTCGCTGATGTCGGAGGCCAACTCGTCGCTGACGCCGATCAGTTCGCGGCCATGCGGGGTCTGCCCCACGAACCGGTGGGTTTCCAGAACCGCGCGGTCGATGGCGGTCTGCAACTTGTCGCGAAACGTGCCGGTCCCGGCGAAGACCTTTTCGGCCTCGTCGATCTTGCACGACATCAACTCCTGGACCAGCGCCCGGAAAATGTCGGTCTTGTTGGCGAACAACTGGTAGAGCGCGGGACGCGACATGCCGGCCGCGCGCGCGATGTCGTCCATGGAGGTCTTGCGAAAGCCATAGGTAATGAACACCTCTAGGGCAGCCTTGAGGATTACGCCGCGTTTGTCGTCGATCAGTATGTCCAGCATGGGATATTGACTCTATGACGTTTTTCGATATTTTGTCAAACCGTCAGTCTGTCAGGAATGTTCACCTTTGACGGACTGTTTTGCTGCAATGCACACGTTTTTGGATTATTGGTCCGTCGTCGAGATCGGTCGTATTGAGTGAGACCATGGTCAGACGGGCCCGCGGATTTGAACTGGGAATTTTTTGATGAAGACGCATCGCTACGCGGCCATTTTGGTGTTCATCGGTTGCGCCGCCTGGGTTCTGACAGGTGATTTCTCGTTTGTTGGCAGCGCAACCGGCCAGGACAATGCCGAGTCAGTCGAAACGATTGCCGATCGCGCGGCCGCGGCCGAGGCGCAGGATCGCCCGCCGCAGTCGGTTGCCGTCGCCGTGATCCCCGGCATCGATCACGCCCGCACCGTGCGTGTCTCGGGCGTCACCGAGGCCGACAAGCAGACCAGCCTGACCGCTCGCGCCGGAGGAATCATCGCCGACCTGCTCGTCGAGCAGGGCGACCAGGTGTCCTCGGGCGACGTCGTCGTCCGTATCGCGCCAGAGGGCCGGGATGCGGCGTTGCGCAGCGCCGAGCAGGCGTTGGAGCAGGCGAGCGCCGAGTTCGCTGCCCGCGAGGAACTCGTCGAGCGCGGCACCATTCCCCGGCTGCAACTGGACCAGTTCCGCTCCGCACTGCGGCAGGCCGAAAGCCAGTTGGAGGCGGCCCGCGCCGAGTTCGACCGGCTGGAAGTGATCGCCCCCTTCGATGGCGTCATCGATGAAGTGATGGTCGAGCAGGGCGGCACCGTCGACAGCGGCACCCCCGTCGCGCGGCTGATCGCGCTCGATCCGATCATCGGCATGGGCGATGTCAATGAAAGCGATCTGCGGACGATCGCGGTCGGCGGCCAGGCGCAACTGCGGCTGGTCACCGGGCAGGAGGTCGAAGGCACCATCCGGTACATCAGCCGTCAGGCGCAGGCGACCACGCGCACCTTTTCGGTCGAGGTCGAGGTGCCCAATGGCGATCTGGCGGTGCCCGCCGGCATGACCACCGAAGTGCTGTTGCGCGGCGAGCCTGTCTGGGCGACGCCGGTGCCGCGCTCCATCGTGACACTGGACGCCGACGGCGTTCTGGGTGTCCGTGCCGTCGATGACGACAATCGTGTCGTCTTCTACCCGATCGATCTGGTCGATGATTCGATGAACGCGCTGCTGCTGGGCGGCATTCCCGAAGGCGCGCGCATCATCGTTGGCGGCCAGAACCTTGTCGGCGATGGACAGGTCGTCGCTCCGGTTCAGGCCGATACCGAACTGATCAACCGATTGATCGCCGAAGCGACGGCGGGAGCGCAAAGCCAATGATGGGATTGCTTGGACTGGCCGTCCGAAACGCACGGCTGACAATCGTCACGCTGGTGTTCCTGCTGATCGCGGGATCGCTGTCCTACATCACGATCCCGAAGGAGTCCGAGCCGGACATCCAGTTCCCCGTCGTCTATGTCGGCCTGAGCCTGCAGGGCGTATCGCCCGCGGATGCGGAACGGCTTTTGGTCCGGCCACTCGAATCCGAGCTTCAGAACATCAAGGGCGTCGATACGATGACGGCCAGCGCCTATCAGGGCGGCGGCAACATCGTGGTCGAGTTCGACCCCAGCGCCGACCTTGCCACCGCGCTTGAGGATGTGCGTCGCTCGGTCGACGAGACCAAGGGCCAGTTCCCCGCCGGCACGGACGAGCCGTCGGTCCTTGAAGTCAACATTTCCGAGTTTCCGGTGCTCGTCGTGACGCTTTCAGGCGCCGTGCCCGAGCGGGTTCTGACGGCTGCGGCCAAGGAGATGCAGGACCGGCTCGAAGAAGTGAGCGGCGTTCTCAACGCGACGCTGCAAGGCTCGCGCGATGAACTGGTCGAGGTGATCATCGATCCGGTCAAGCTGTCGTCCTACAATCTGCAGCTCGATTCGCTGGTCGGCGCTGTCGGTGCCAACAACCGGTTGGTCGCCGCCGGAACGCTGGAAGGTGATCAGGGCCGCTATGCGGTGGAAGTGCCGGCGCTGATCGAGACGATCGAAGATGTCGCCAACCTGCCCATCGCCGTCAGCGGAAACGCGACGGTGCGCGCCCGCGATCTGGCGACGATCCGCAACACGTTCGAGGACGCCGACACGATCACGCGGTTCAACGGCCAGCCGGCGATCGCGATCGAGGTCTCCAAACGGTCCGGCGCCAACCTGATCGAAACCGTCGATTCGGTGAAGGCGCAAGCCGAAGCGTTCATGGAAGAACTGCCGCCCGGCGTCGAGGTGACGTTCAGCCAGGACCGTTCGGTCAACATCCGCACGCTGCTCGATGACCTGCAGAACTCGGTGCTGACCGCGGTTCTGCTGGTCTTCATCGTCATCCTGTTCTTCCTGGGCTTCCGTTCGTCGCTGTTGATCGGTCTGTCGATCCCGACATCGTTCCTGATGGGGATCTTGTTCCTGTCACTGGCCGGCTACACGGTGAACCTGGTCGTCCTGTTCAGTCTGATCCTGGCAGTCGGCATGCTGGTCGACGATTCGATCATCGTGACCGAATATGCCGAACGGCGCATGGCCGAAGGCGTGGCGGCGCCCGCCGCGTTCGCCGAAGCCTCGCGGCGCATGTTCGGCCCGGTCGTCGTGTCGACCCTGACCAGGATCGCGGCCTTCTCGCCGCTCCTGTTCTGGCCGGGCATCGTCGGCGAGTTCATGCGCTACATGCCGATCACGCTGATCGCGACGCTGTCGGCGTCGACGATCTATGCGCTGTTGTTTGCGCCCACGATCGGTTCGATCGTCGGCAAGGCGGCCATCCAGCAGCGCCGTCCCGACGGCCTTTACATGGCGCTCGTCAAACGCGCCGTGCGCTTCCCCATCATCACGATCCTTTTGGTGGCCGTGCTGCTGGGCGGCATCATCCAGTACTACACCAACAACAACAACGGCGTTGAGTTCTTCCCCTCGGTCGAGCCCGAATACGGCCTGCTCTATGTCAAGGCGCGGGGCAACCTGTCGCTTCAGGAGCAGGATGCGCTGGTGCAGCGCGCCGAAGAGCGTCTTCTGGACTGGCCCGGCATCAAGACGGTCTACGCCCGCGCCGGTCAATCGCGCGGCGGCATCCAGCTTGGCGGTGGCGGTGGCGAGGACACGGTCGGCGTCATCCAGTACGAGTTTGTCGACTGGCGCGACCGCAAGGCGGCTGGCGACATCCTGACCGATCTGCGTGCCGAGTTCGCCAACATGCCCGGCGTCAACATCGAGATCTCGGTGCCCGATGCCGGTCCGCCGCAGGGCAAGCCGATCCAGGTGCGGTTGTCGGCCAATGACCCGACGGGTCTGGAGGATGCCGCTGCCGACGTCGCGGCCTATCTGCAGACCATTCCCGAAGTGATCGATCTCGCGGACGGGTTGCCGCCGCTGAGCGTCGACTGGGAGCTCAAGGTTGACCGGGCGCGTGCGGCGACATTCGGCGTCGGTCCGGAATCGGTCGGACGGGTCGTGCAGCTTGTCACCACCGGTCTAGTGCTGTCGGACTATCGCCCGGCCGGTGCCGACGATGCCGTCGACATCCGCCTGCGTTTGCCCGAGGATCGTCGTACCCTGTCGATGCTCGACGAGTTGCGCGTGGAGACACCGGCGGGCGCCGTGCCGATCACGAACTTCGTCACACGCGAGCCGACCGCTTCAAGCGGCACGCTGACACGCGTCGACGCGGCGCGCACGATCGATGTTACCGCCAATCTGGTCGAGGGCAGTCAGGATTCGGTCTTCCAGGCGCAGGTGGCCGAGCACATGGCGGGCATGGACCTGCCGCCCAACATCTCCTGGGAGATGGTCGGCTCCGATCAGGAGAGCGACGAGGCGGCGGCGTTCCTGGGCAATGCGTTCGGCGTCGCGATCTTCCTGATCTTCGCGCTGCTGCTCGCCCAGTTCAACCGCTTCACCTATGTGTGGCTGGTGCTGTCGGCGGTGGTCATGTCCACGATCGGCGTGCTGCTCGGGCTGATCATCATGCAGATGCCGTTCTCGATCGTCATGACCGCGGTCGGCGCGATCGCATTGGCGGGCGTCGTGGTGAACAACAACATCGTCCTGATCGACACCTATGCGCACCTGCGCCGTCAGGGCATGGACAAGCTCGAGGCGGTGCTCGAGACCTGCCGCGAACGCGTACGGCCGGTGATGCTGACGGCGGTGACCGCCATCCTTGGCGTCCTGCCGATCGCCTTCGGCGTCAATCTGGCGCTGCTGAGCCAGGAGGTCACGGTCGGTGCGCCGTCAACGCAATGGTGGATCGCGCTTTCGAGCGCCATCGTCTTCGGCCTCGCCTTCTCCACGCTGCTGACGCTGGTCGTCACGCCGGCCGCGCTGATGCTGTTCACCCGGACCAACGAGCAACTGGCGCGCGGCAGCATGTTCACGCGGCTGGCACGCTGGCTGGGCGATATGCGCCGGCGCCGGCGCAGCAGCACGCAGGCCGGTGCCGAGCCGGCCGACGCGGTGACCGGCCAGCCGATCGCCAAACCGGCCAATGTGACGCGTATGCCCGAGCGGCCGGATGTCGATGGCGATGAGATGCCCGATGGCGTGCAGCCATTTCCCAAGGCGGCCGAATAGGCTGATCGAAAGACTGTCAAACGAAAGGCCGGAGGTGCGTCACCTCCGGCCTTTTTCGTTGGCGCTTGCGCCGTGTCGCGTCGGCCGTATCAGGCGGCCTGTTTCTTGGGGGCGATCATGCCGCGATTGACCAGCACTTCGGCGATCTGGATCGCGTTGAGCGCCGCGCCCTTGCGCAGATTGTCCGACACCACCCAGATGTTCAGACCGTTTTCGACGGTGATGTCCTCGCGGATGCGGCTGATATAGGTGGCGTCCTCGCCGGCGGCCTCGTAGGGCGTGATGTATCCGCCGTCCTCGTGCTTGTCGATGACAAGGCATCCCGGCGCCTCGCGCAGGATGTCGCGCGCCTCGTCGGCGGTGATCTCGTTTTCGAACTCGATGTTGACCGCCTCGGAATGGCCGATGAACACCGGCACCCGGACCGCGGTGCAGGTCACCTTGATCTTCGGATCGAGCATCTTCTTGGTCTCGGCGACGACCTTCCATTCCTCCTTGGTCGAGCCGTCTTCCATGAAGCTGTCGATGTGCGGGATGACGTTGAAGGCGATGCGCTTTGTGAAGGTGTTG
>CAZSFA010000027.1:0-25141 GCA_964606055.1 uncultured Oceaniradius sp.
ACTGCTGCACCGAACGCGGGAAGTCATCGTCGGTGTAGAGCGGGCAGCCATTGGCCTCGGTCCAGCCGTTTTCACCCGTCAAACGCACGCCCGGAGAGGTGGTGTCGCTCATGCCGCCAAGCGTGTCGCGGATGCCCTGCATGCGCTCGTTGTGGTTTGCAGCAGCCGCACCGCCTGACTGGATGCACACCGTGCCGCCATCGGGTTTGATCTCCATGGCGAGCTTGGCGAGGTTCACGCCGATCTCATAGTTGTGCGTGCCGATATAGGCGACGCGCAGGCCCTGGTCCTCGGGCAGGAAGTCGGAGTCCCAGGTAATGACCGGGATGCCCGCTTCTTCGGCCCGCTGGGCCGCGACCGCCATGGCCGGTGCGTTGGACGGTGAGATGCCCAGGCCCTTGACGTTGCCGCGGGTGATCAGATCCATGACGATCTGCACCTGCTCGTCGCCACCGCCATGTTCGCCGGGACCGATGTATTCGCATACGAAGGCGCCGTTGGACTCAGCCTCGGCCTTCTTGCAGCCGTCACGCGCCTGATCGAAGAACGGGTTGTTCATGTTCTTGGGCACGAGCGCGAAGATGTCCTGCGCGGACGCATAGCCGGCCGTCGTGGTTACAACCGCAGCCAGTGCTGCGACCATTACTGACTTCTTCATGGATTTCCTCCCATGTGGTTTCGCCACCGACATGCGTCGGCGACCTCGCTAACGATCCCTCCTCGGCAGGATCGCATCCCTGATCGTGATGAACACGTTGTTGCCGCTGGTCTGCAGCCCGATGAACACCGCGAATATGATGATGATTCCGACAAAGGCGCCTTGCCAGTTGGAATCGATGCCGGCCATCAGCAGCGCGTTGCGGATGACTTCGAGCAAGGCCGCGCCGACGATCGCGCCATAGGCTGTCCCCGATCCGCCCATCAGGTTGGCGCCGCCGATGACGGTCGCCGCGATGACGCGCAGTTCGTAGGTCTGGCCGAGCGAGTTCAGCGCCGAGCCGGAATAACCCAGGATCAGGAGCGCGGAAATCGAGGCACAGAACGCCGAGAACACATAGACTTGGAATTTGACCAGATCGACATTGACGCCGGTCAGGCGCGCAGCCTGTTCGTTGCCGCCGATCGCATAGAGGTGACGCCCCCAGGCGCGGTACTTGAAGACGTAGCCGACAAACAACGCCATGATCACCATCACCCAGAAATGCGATGAGAAGGCCGGGATCCAGTCCGGCCAGAAATCACCCTCGATGTTGGGCGGAAAGCGCGCCTGGCCGATCGAACGGACGATGTCGGCGTCCGGACCGAACCGGAACAGCATCTGGTTGCCGGATGTGACAACCGCCAGCGAACGGGCGATCGACATCATCCCCAGCGTGACCACGAAGGGCGACATCTTCACATAGGCGACGAAGAAACCGTTGACCGCGCCGCACGCCAGACCGGCCAGCATCCCCATGGCAAAGGCCGTCCACCACGGATACTCCCACGTCAGAAACAGGCCCGCGACGATCGCCACAAAACCCATGATCGACCCGACCGACAGGTCGATGCCGCCGGTGATGATGACGCAGGTCATGCCCAGCGCCATGATGCCGAAGATGGCGAAGTTGCGGGTGATGTTGCCCATGTTGGCGGCGGTCAGAAAGCTGGGCTGGTAAAGACCGATGGCGACCGCCACCAGCAACAGGACCACCGTCACCCAGAACGGCTGACTGGTCAGGATGCGCCGGGTGAGCGAACGCTCCTCGATGCCCGTCACATCGCTGATTGCGACCTGCGCTCCGCTCTGCGCTTGGCTCCCGACGGCTTCAGGCGGCATGGATCGCTCCCGTGATCAGTCCGGTGATTTCCTCGGGTGTTGTCTGCGATGTCGGCTTGTCGGCAACCTTGTTGCCGCGACGCAGGACGGCGACCCGGTCGCACACCTCGAAGACATCAGGCATGCGGTGCGAGATCAGGATGACGGCGTGATCGGTTTCCTTAAGGCGCTTGATGAGCGCCAGAACCTCGGCCACCTGACGCACGGAAATCGCCGCGGTCGGCTCATCCATCAACACCAGCTTGGGATCGGACAGCCGTGTCCGCGCGATCGCGACGGCCTGGCGCTGGCCGCCCGACATCTTGTGCACCAGATCCTTGGGACGCGTTTCGGACTTGAGTTCTTCAAACAGTTGCGCCGAGCGACCGATCATCGCGTCCTTGTCGAGCGTCTTGAACGGTCCCCAGCCCTTCTTGAGTTCGCGGCCCAGAAACACGTTTTCGGCGGCCGTCAGATTGTCGGCCAGTGCCAGATCCTGATAGACGACCTCGATGCCAGCCTTGCGGGCATCGATCGGGCGGTGGAAATGGGCGACCTCGCCCTCGACCCGAATGGAGCCGCTGGTCGGCGGAAAGTTGCCGGCGATGATCTTGACGAGGGTCGACTTGCCCGCACCGTTGTCGCCCATCAACCCGACGGCTTCGCCGTGGTTGATTGTCAGGTCCACGCCCTCAAGTGCATGAATCGCGCCGAAGCTCTTGACGATGCCGTCAAGCTGCAAAAGGCTCATTGGTGTCCTCCCACACCGGTTGCCGCGCCGCCCGTTTTGTCAATCAGGCCAAGGGCCTGCGCGTTGACGACCAAGTCAGGTTCAAGCCTGCCGGCGAAATAGTCAACGATATTCTTGGCCGCCGCGACGGCCATGCGCTCGGCGCATTCGACGGTCATCGCAGCGGCGTGCGGGGTCAGAACGGCGCGCGATTGGCCGCGCAAGGGGCTGGCCGGCGTGGGCGGTTCATCCTCGAAGACGTCGATGCCGGCGCCGTGAATGCGTCCCGAGCCGAGCGCGGCGGCCAACGCGTCCTCATCGATCGCGCCGCCGCGTGAGGTGTTGACGACGATCGCGTTGCGTTTGAGCCGTTCCAGCCGCCGCGCGTCGAGCACCGGCGCATCGGTCTTGGGCGCGTGCACCGAAATCAGATCGGCCGCCACCAGCGCCGCATCGAGATCGTGCACCATCGCAACGCCGGCGGGCGGTTCGTCCGCAAGGTAGGGGTCGTACGCGACGACATCGATGCCGAACGCCTGCGCAATCCTGGCAAGATGGCGGCCGATGCGGCCAAGGCCGATGATCAGGAGCGTCTTGCCGGCCACCTCGAGCGCTTCGAGGCTGTTGCGGAACGACCAGTCGCCGTCCGGCCGGCATGCGCGGTCGTAGTCGAGCAGCCTGCGGCTGGCCGCCAGCATGAGAAGCATGGCGTGTTCGGCCACGGTGCCGGCGTTGACGTCACCGACGATCGCAACCGGAATGCCGCGCGCCGACAACGCATCGACATCGACGGCTTCGAAACCGACGCCATGGCGGGACACGATCCTCAGCCTGGGTGCCGCCGCGCTGATCGTTTGGCCGAAGGGCTGGGTTCGCAAGAGCACCGCGTCAGCCTCGGGCAGAAACGGCGCCATCGCATCGCTTTGCGCCGATGTCACATAATCCCACGTCAGGGCCGCGTCACGGAGCAGGTCGAACCCGCTGTCATGGATCGGCCCGGCGACGAGGACGTGGGGCATTTCAATAGGCCCCCGCATCGGCCGGTTCGACGGTGCCGCCGGCACCGATCAACGCGCGGGTGCGGCGGACCGATGCCCCCGCCGCGCCGGCCAGAAGCCGCACATCGTTGGAGACCGTGACCATGTCGAAGCCCCAGGCAATTGCCTCGGCGGCGTAGTCGGGCGTTCCGCAGTGAATGCAGGCACGAATGCCGGCGCCCTTGGCCGCCGCAAGGATGCGCTTGATGACGGCGACCATTTCGGGCTCGCGCCGATCAAAGCCGGGCGCCAGCCTGCCATTGGCGACACCGAGCGTCAGATCGGCCGGACCGATATAGACGCCATCCAGGCCGGGCGTCGTGACGATGTCATCGAGGTTTTCAACGCCGGTGGCGGTTTCGATCATCGCAAGCGCGACGATCTCGCCATTGGCCTGGGACGCATAGTCCGCGCCGGCCGCGAAGTTGACCCGCGTCGGCCCGAAACTGCGCGCGCCCAATGGCGGATAACGCATTGATGCAACGAGCTTTTCGGCATCGTCACGGGTGTTGATCATCGGGCAGATGATGCCGTAGGCGCCCCCGTCGAGCGCCTTCATGATGATCCCCGGATCGAGCCACGGCACGCGCGCCATCGGCACGACGCCACTCGCCCGCATGGCCTGGAACATCGGAAGCATGTGTGCGTAATCGAGCGCGCCATGCTGGATGTCGACGGTCACGCTGTCGTAGCCCTGCGCGGCCATGATTTCGGCGGTGAAGGGCGAGCCGATCGACAGCCAGCCGTTGATGGTGGGCTCGCCCTTTGCCCATTTGCGCCTGAGCTGGTTGGGGATCACCTCAAAGCACCACCTGTGCCAGCTTGGTGTCGAGATAGTCGGCAATGCCCTCGGTGCCGCCTTCGCGGCCCATGCCGGAGAACTTGGTGCCGCCAAACGGCGCTTCGGATGCGGCGAGCGCGTAGGAGTTGATGCCGACCATGCCGGCCTTCAGGTCGGCGACCGTGCGGCGGGCACGCGCCATCGACGCGGTGAAGGCATAGGCGGACAGCCCCATGGGCGAAGCGTTGGCCCGTTCGATGGCCTCATCATCGGTCGCAAACCGCGTGATTGCGGCGACCGGTCCGAAGTTCTCCTCGGCCATCACGGTCATCGCGTCATCGACGTCGGCAAGAACGGCGGGGGCGAGGAAATGGCCAGCATTGAAGCCGGGCGCCCTGCCGCCGCCAGCCACGAGCCGCGCGCCGCCCGCGACCGCTTCGTCGATCACCGACTGGACATCGTCGAGCCGTTTGCGGCTGATCAGCGGGCCCATCGCGACGGCCGGGTCGCGGCCATCGCCGAGCGCCAGCGCTTTCGCACGCTCGGCGAACCCGTCGACAAAGGCGTCATGGAGGCTCTCGTGGACGTAAAAACGGTCCGGTGTCACGCAGACCTGACCGGCATTGGCATACTTGGTGGGCACCGACACATCGAGTGCTGTCTCAAGATCAGCATCGTCGAAGACGATCAGCGGCGCGTTGCCGCCCAGTTCCATCGACACCTTCTTCATCGTGTCGGCGGCATCGCGGATCATCTGCTGGCCAACCCTGGTCGATCCGGTCAGCGAGACCTTGCGCACCTGCGGCGCGGCCATGATCACCCGGTAGGTGTCATCGGTGGGGCCGACGACCAGGTTTGCGGTGCCCGCCGGCAGTTGCCCCGCTTGCAGGCAGTCGAAAAGGATCATCGCCGTGCCCGGCGTCTGGCTCGACGGCCGCGCCACGACCGAGCAGCCGGCCGCGAGCGCCGGCGCCACCTTGCGCGCGACCAAGGCGGCCGGAAAGTTCCAGGCCGTGAACGCGGCGGTGATCCCCACCGGTTCGTGAAGCACTTCAAAGCGGCCGTTCGGCACCCGGCTTTCGATCACCCGACCATAGATTCGGCGCGCCTCCTCGGCGTACCAACGGAACTGGTCTATCGCCAGGCCCCATTCGCGCTGGGATTGGGCGAGCGGTTTTCCGGTCTCGGTCGAGATCATCATGTGCGCCTCGGGGGCGCGATCCCGCATGGCGTCGGCAATGGCATGCAGTGCGGTGGCGCGCTCAAACCCCGATCGTGACCGCCAAACCTCAAATCCGCGTTCGGCGGCGGCCACGGCCTGCTCGGTGTCGGACGCCGAAGCGAGCCGCACGGTGCCCACGGGCTGCTCCGTGACCGGGCTGAGCACCTCGGCCTCGTCGCCGGCGCCGGCGCGCCAGGCGCCGTCAATGAAAAGTCCGAACGTGTCGTAAAGACCCGTCACGCAATCTCCTCGGTGCGGACCATCCGTCCTTCGGCAATCGACCGGTAGGAAGCCTCGGCAAGGATCAGAGCACGGCGGCCATCCTCGAATGTGACCTCGGTCTCGGTGCCGTCGCGGACCGCGGCGACGAACGCGCTCAACTCGTCCATGAACGCCTGCTGATAGCGCTCGATGAAGAAGTCGAGATAGGGCACTGCGGCCTCGGCCCGGTCGGAACCGAACTGGCGCAGGCCGTGCGGCGTGCGGTTGTCGGAAATCACCATGCCGTTCGAACCCATCAGTTCGATGCGCTGGTCGTAGCCGTAGACCGAAGCGCGCGAATTGTTGATGTGGCACTGCTGGCCGGAAGCGGTGCGCAGGATGATCATCGCCGTGTCGTGATCGTCCAGTTCGTTCATCAGGTCGGGATCGATCAGGCGGTCGGCCACGGCCATCACCTCCACCGGCTCATCATCGAGCAGGTAGCGGGCCAGATCGAAATCATGGATCGTCATGTCGCGCAAAATGCCGCCGGCCTGCTCATAGTAGCTGCGCGGCGGCATACCGGGATCGCGCGAGGTGATGATGACCTGGTGCAAGTCGCCGATCTCGCCGGCCCGCGCCGCCTCGCGCGCCGCGCGATGGCCCGGATCGAAGCGCCTGTTGAAGCCGATCTGGATCGGCACGCCCCTGCCCGCGACCCGCTCGGCACAGGCGTTGACGCGGGCCAGATCAAGGTCGATCGGCTTTTCGCACAGGACGGGCTTGCCGGCCTCGACCGCCATTTCGATGTAGTCGGCATGGGTTTCGGTAGCGGTTGCGACCAGCACCGCGTCGACATCGTCGGCGGCGAACACGTCGGCTGCCGATGCTGCGACGGACACGCCGTTGGCGTCGGCGACCTCTTGCGCGCTCGGTGCATGCACATCATAGACCGTGGCAAGGCTGGTCTGCGGATGCAGCACCAGGTTTTTGGCATGCATGCGGCCAATACGGCCACAACCCAAAACGGCAACGCGCAACGCTTGTCTCCTCCCGTCGCCGATAGTTGTCAAAATCGGCCAGCTGCAATTTTCATTGCAGACGGGGCTTTACGTCAAGAGCGAATTTTGAAAATTTGCCGCGATACAGGCGTGGAGGAAACCATGACGGCCAACACTGTCCGCCTGACCATGGCGCAGGCCTTGGTCAGATTTCTGTGCAACCAGTTCACCGAGATCGATGGCGAGCGCGTGCCGCTCTTTGCCGGCGTTTTCGGCATTTTCGGCCATGGCAATGTGACCTGCCTGGCCGAAGCGCTGGAGGCCGTGCAGGACGATCTGCCGACCTGGCGCGGCCAGAACGAGCAGTCCATGGCGCTGGCGGCGATCGCCTATGCGAAGGCGAAGAAGCGCCGGCAGATCATGGTCACGACCAGTTCGATCGGTCCGGGCGCGGCCAACATGGTGACCGCGGCGGGTGTTGCCCATGCGAACCGGCTGCCGCTCCTGATCCTTGCCGGCGACGTGTTCGCGAACCGGCGCCCCGATCCGGTGCTGCAGCAGGTCGAGCATTTCGGAAACCCGACGACGACCGTCAACGATGCGTTCAAGCCGGTGTCGCGCTACTGGGACCGCATCACGCATCCCGAACAGATCATCTCGACGCTGCCGCAAGCCGTCGCCACCATGCTCGATCCGGCCGATTGCGGGCCGGCATTCATCGGGCTTTGCCAGGACATCCAGGAGATCGCCTTCGACTATCCGGCGGCGTTCTTCGAGCCGGTGGTCCACCATGTGCCGCGTCCACGACCGGACCATGGCCGCGTCGCCGAAGCGATCGCCCTTTTGAAGGGTGCAAAGCGGCCGCTGATCATCTCCGGCGGTGGTGTTCGCTATTCGGGCGCGGAGGCCGATGTCGCCGCGTTCGCCAGCGCGCGCGGTATTCCGATGGCCGAGACGATTGCCGGCAAGGGCGCGGTGACGCACGATCATCCCGCCCATGTCGGACCGATCGGCGTGATCGGCTCGACTTCGGCGAACGCCATGGCGGAAGCGGCCGACGTCGTTGTCGCGATCGGCACGCGGCTGCAGGACTTCACCACCGGTTCGTGGACCGCATTTGCGCCCGATGCGCGGTTCATCTCGATCAACGCGGCCAGATGGGACGCAACCAAGCACCGTGCGGTGGCCGTCGTCGGCGATGCCCGCGAATGCGTGAACGAACTCGATGCCGGGCTGGGCGACTATCGCGCCGACGGCGCATGGACCGACAAGGCACGCTCGGAGTTTGCAACCTGGAACCAGTTGCTGGACGATCACCAGAAGCCGACCAATGCCGTCGTGCCGACCTACGCGCAGGTTGTCGGCATCGTGAACCGGCTTGCCGGCGACCATGATCCGGTGATCGCCGCCGCGGGCGGCCTGCCCGGCGAAGTCACCAAGGGATGGCGGGTCAAGGCACCGGGCACGTTTGACTGCGAGTTCGGGTTCTCGTGCATGGGCTATGAAATCGCCGGCGGCTGGGGCGCCGCCATGGCCGCCGCCGAAGGCACGACGCCGATCATCATGACCGGCGACGGCTCCTACATGATGCTGAACTCGGACATCTATTCGTCGGTTCTGGCCGGCCACAAGATGATTGTCGTGGTGTGCGACAATGGCGGCTTTGCGGTCATCAACCGGTTGCAGAACTTCAAGGGCGGCGCTTCGTTCAACAACCTGATCGCGGACAGTCGCGTCAAGGAACCATTCGCGGTCGATTTCGCCAAACATGCCGAGTCGATGGGCGCTTTGAGCCGGCATGTCGAAAGCCTCGCCGATCTGGAGATCGCCCTTGAATGGGCCAAGACGACCGATCGCACGACCGTCATCTCGATCGTGACGGACGCCTTTGCCTGGGTTCCGGGCGATGCGGCATGGGATGTCGGCGTGCCCGAGACCAGCGAACGGCCCGAGGTGCGCGCGGCCCGTGCCGACCAAGAAGCCATCCGCGCCAAACAGCGTATCGGAGTATGACATCCATGAAGGCGAAACTGGGCATCGCGCCGATTGCATGGTCCAATGACGACCTGCCCGAACTGGGCGGGGACACGCCGCTTGAGACCTGCCTGAGCGAAGCACGAATTGCCGGGTTTTCCGGCGTTGAAACGGGCGGCAAGTTCCCGCTTGACCCCGATTCGTTGGGGCCGGTTCTCGCGGCGCACCGGATCGGTCTCTGCGGCGGCTGGTTTTCGGGCATGCTGCTCGACAACGACATCGAGGCCGAAAAGGACCGGATCTCGGCACAGATGGCCCTGTTCAAGGCGATGCACGCACCCTGCATCGTCTATGGCGAGACGGCCGGCACGATCCAGAACCGGCGCGAGGTGCCACTGGACCGGCGACGCACGCTCGATGAAGACCAGATCCGCGCCTATGGCCGCAAGATGACGGAGTTCGCCGCATGGTGTGCCGATCAGGGCATGCCGATCGCGTTCCACCATCACATGGGCACGGCGATCGAGACCGAGCGCGATGTCGACCTGTTGATGGCCCATTCCGGCGAGGAGTTGCCGCTTCTGTACGATCCGGGACACATGGCGTTCGCCGGTGGCGACCTGATGCGGGTGATCGACAACCACGGCAAGCGGATCAGCCATTTCCACGCCAAGGATGTGCGCGCCGGCGTCATCGACGGCCTTGACCGGTCGCGCGAGAGCTTCCTTGACGCGGTGCTCAAGGGCGCTTTCACCGTTCCCGGCGACGGATCACTCGATTTCGGCGCGCTGGTGCAGCGCATGGCGGACCAGGGTTACGAGGGCTGGTTCGTCGTCGAGGCCGAGCAGGATCCCGCCAAGGCTCCGCCGTTGGAGTACGCCCGGATTGGCCATGCCGAACTGACTCGCGCGCTGGGCGCGGCGGGGTACACCATCGTGGAGGATTGAAGATGAACCGTGTCGACGGAAAATACGCGGTGGTCACCGGCGGCACGCAGGGTCTGGGCGCCGCCGTGGCCCGCCGCCTGGCCGAGGCCGGCGCGGCTGGCATCATCACCTGCGGGCGGCGCACCGAGCCGGGCGAAGCGATGGCGGCTTCCATCGCCGAGGCAACCGGCGTACCGGTGCATTTCGTGACGGCGGACCTGAGCGACGTCGAGACATGCCGCGCCGTGATCGGTGAAGCGGATCGGCACTTCGGCCGCGTCGACATCCTGGTCAACGCGGCGGCGATCACCGATCGCGGAACGATCCTGGACACGTCGGCCGAGTTGTTCGATCAGATGTTCAACATCAACGTGCGCGGGCCGTTCTTCCTCATGCAGGAGGCGTTGAAACTGATGATCCGCGACGAGGTGGAAGGCGCGGTCGTCAACATCGGGTCGACCAGCGCGCTGACCGGCCAACCCTTCATCTCGGCCTATTGTGCCTCCAAGGGCGCGCTGGCGACGTTGACGCGCAACACCGCGTTCGCCGTGATGCGCAACCGCATCCGGGTCAATCAGCTCAACATCGGCTGGATGGCGTCCGACGGCGAGGATCGCATTCAGCGCCAGTATCACGGTGCCGGCGACGATTGGCTGGAACAGGCGGCACGCGAACAACCCTTCGGCAGGCTCGTCGACCCCGCCGAGGTCGCACGCGCCGTCAACTACATCGTGTCCGACGATGCGGGCCTGATGACCGGCGCTGTGATCCCGTTCGACCAGTCGGTCTGGGGTGGCTATGCGGGGCCGCCGCCGACACCGGACGCGCCGATGTCACTGTGAATCGCCGGGACCGGCGGTCGCGACCGGAATGCGCGGCTCGTTGCCCGGCTGGCTGCCGGTGCGCGCCGCCAGCCCCAGCAGAAGACCTTGCACGAAACACATCGGCGCGGCGAGCGAGCGCGAGAAGGTGTATTCGGGCTCGGGGATTGCAAACAGCACGCGCGCCGACTTTGCCAGCGGCGACAGGGTGCTGTCGGAGATCGCAACGATCGGCACGTCGCGTGCGGCCGCTTCTTCGGCGATGTTGACCACCTCCGTCGCATAGAACCGGAATGACACGGCAAACAGGACATCGTCCGGGCCGACCATCTTGGCCATGTGCGTGGCCAGTCCGCCGGCCGCATCAAGGGCGATCGTCCGCTTGCCGATCATCGTCAGAACGTAGCGCATGAGCGAGATGATCGGTTCGGACCGGAGCTGGCCGAGAAGATAGATCGTCCCCGCGCCCGCCATCATGTCGATCGCCGCCTCAAGATCGGCTTCGGGCACGGTCTCGAGAAGACCTTCGATCGAGGCCATGTCGCGCACCGCGATCTCGCGCAGATAGCCAAGTGCCGCGCCCTCGGGCCTGTCGCCCAACTCGCCGCGCAGTCGCGCCGCGCGCGCCTCAAAGCCCGGCGCGGCGGTGACCAGGCGCTTGCGAAACAGCGCTTGCAGATCGCGGAACCCGTCAAAGCCCATCGACTGGCCAAAGCGCACAAGGCTGGACGGATGCACCCCGCAACGCCGGCCCAGATCGTTGACCGAACCGACCGCCATCTCGTTGGGATTTTGCGTCAGGTATTCGGCAATCCGCCGGTTGGTCGGGCTCATGGCGTCGTAGCGCTCATGAACGAGCCGGATCAGCCCCTCATAATGCGATGGCGGAGTCCCGGCCTTGGTCTGGGGTTCGGTCATCCCGCAATTTTTGCGTCATTCCGGCGATGATCGCAATTGGCGATGCAAGGGCATGACCATCTAGAGACGCATTTGCGCGAAGTTGCGGCCTTTCCAAGCCGTCGCCGCTGCCCGTCAGCCGGCGTGCGCCGGACCCGATGGTGCACCCAGAATCGCCCGGCTGACCGAGGCCAGATACCGATCCTCGTCGATGTGCACGGCAAGCTTCTTGGCCTTGCGATCGATGAGCAGGAACGAGTGGCCATGCACGAAGGTCCACAGGGTGTAACCCTTCTCCAGCACCGCAGGATCATCGACGGGCAGGCCCAGATAGTCGGCGACGGCACCGAGAATGACGCCGAAGCACTGGTTGCCACAGGCAATCAGGTCCTCATCGCCCTCATGGTCCTCGGTCAGTCCGAAGACCAGGCGAAAGACACCCGGCTCCTCGCGGGCAAAGTCGATATAGGTCTTGCCGACGGCATCGACCCGCTCAAGCGATCCTGCGGGCAAGTGCGCGATTGCCGCACTCATGCGCGCGTCCAGACGCATCATGCCGTCCATGACAACCGCCTTGAGGATCGCCGGCCGGTCCTTGAAGTGCTTGTAGGGCGCGGCAGTGCTCACCCCTGCCCGCCGACTGGCCTCGGAAATCGAAAATCCGTCCGGCCCGTGCTCTTCGACGAGCTGGCGCACCGCGGTCACCAGTTGCGCCTTGAGGTCGCCGTGATGGTAGCCCGCCTTCGGGTTGATCGGCCGTTCCGGCGCAGCCGTTCGTGAACCGTCCACTTTTTTTGATCCAATCGTTGACGAAGTTAGTATCAGCAACATATGTAAGCACCACTTACATATGTTAGCGCCATTGACTTTGCAAGCTTCCGGGGGACTTTCATGTCCAGTGCCAACGCCGCCAACCACCCACACATTACACCATCCAAAGCCAAACGTCCTGCCAAGCGAAGCCTTGTCGGCCGATTGTCCGCCTATGCGGTGACGCTGCTTTTCGGCGTCGCGGCCGTTGGCCTGGTGGCCGGCGGAACGACGATCATCGCCGAACGGGCGGCGGCCGTCGAAGGGCCGGATCCCGCGCCGCTGCTGTCGGTTGCCACCACTCCCATCGCCATCGAGCCCGGCTACAGGGTCGAGCGCCGGTTCGTCGGGCAGGTCGAGGCGGCCCAGCGGACGGCGGTTGCATTCGAGCAGGGCGGAACCGTCACCGAAATCGCGGTCGATGAAGGCGACGCGGTGGCACAAGGCGCGCTGATTGCGCGGCTGGACACGCGCCTGATCGACGCCGAGGCCGACCGGCTGCGCGCCACGCGGCAAGCCCTGTCGGCGCAGCAGGAACTGGCGCGCCGCACCAGCGAACGCCAGCAGAAGCTGAACGAGCAAGGGTTTGCCTCGACACAATCGCTCGACCAGGCAAGCCTTGGATTGGCCGAACTGTCCGCCCGCATCGCTGAAATCGACGCGGCGCTGGTCGGCATCGCGGTTCAGCTTGAAAAGGCTGAACTGAACGCGCCGTTCGCCGGCCGCATCGCCATGCGTTCGGTCGATGTGGGCGCTGCGGTCGGCTCGGGCGCGCCGGTGGTCACGCTGCTGGAAGACCGTGCGCCGCAGTTCCGTGTCGGCATCGATCCCGATCTGGCCGGGGAACTGTCGCGGGGATCAGGCGCGCGCATCGAGATCGGCGCCGACACCCATGACGCGCGCTTCGTGTCGCTCCTGCCCGATGTCGATCCGGCGACGCGCACACGGGTTGCCCTTTTCGAACTCGCATCGAACGCCCAGGCGCCGTTCGGCATCACGGGAACGCTCATCGTTGACGAAACGGTCGCCGCCGACGGCGCGTGGGTTCCGGTTTCGGCCCTGAAGCAGGGCGTCCGCGGGCTCTGGACGATCACGACGGTCCAGGGCACCGACGACGCAACCGTTGAAGTGGAGGCGGTGGAGATCATCCACGCCGATGCGACCAACGCCTTCGTGCGCGGCACGTTCCGCGACGGCGCGCAACTGGTCACCGGCGGCGCGCACCGCATCGTCTCAGGCCAGCGCGTGCGCATCGAAGCGGGAGAATGAGCATGGAAACGCTCACCTTCCGCCAGCCGCGCATCGTCGCGCTGATCCTGATGGTGATCATCGCGGCCGGCCTGTCCGCGCTTTTGTCGATCGGCCGGCAGGAAGACCCGACGATCACGAACATCTTTGCCACCGTCACGACACCGTTTCCCGGCGCCGACCCGGCGCGCGTCGAAACACTGGTGACGGCCGAGATCGAGGAGGAACTGAAGGAAATCCCCGAGGTCGCCGTCATCGACTCCGCATCCGCCACCGGGATTTCCATCGTGTCGATCGAACTGATCGAGACGCTCGCCGACAACAGGATCGAGCAGGTTTGGTCCGAAATCCGCGATGCGCTTGATGATGCAGCGCTCGACTTTCCCCCCGGCGCGCTCGACCCCGAGTTCTCCGCCGACGGCGCCGGCGCCTATGCGGCCATCGTCAGCCTGACCGCCGCCCACAACGGCGTGCCGACAACGATCATGGCCCGTTATGCCGAGGAACTGGCCGACCGGCTGCGCAACGTGCCGGGGACCGAACTGGTCGACGTGTTCGGCGCGCCGGAGGAGGAAGTGCTGGTCACACTCGATGCCGATGGCGCGGCGGCGCTCGGCCTGACCGCCGACATGGTTTCAGCGGCCATCGCCTCGGCCGACGCCAAGGGCCAGGCCGGCCGCCTGCGCGGCGACCGGAACGACGTCGTGCTCGAGGTCGAGGGCGAAATCGACGCGCTCGACCGCGTGCGCGATGTGGTGGTGCGCCAGACGGCGGATGGGCGCCTGACCCGGCTTGGCGACATTGCCGAGGTGACGCGCGGGCCACGCCTGCCGGTGGCCGAAGCGGCCATCCAGGACGGGCGAACCGCGATGATCGTCGCCGCCAAGATCCAGACCGGACTTCAGATCGACGTCTGGATGGGGTTCGTCCGCGATGAACTGGCTGCCTATGAGCCCACGGTTCCCGGTGGCATGGAGATGGCGCTTGTCTTCGATCAGAGCCGCTACACCGGCGACCGGCTTCGGGAGGTCGGCACCAACATGGCGATCGGCGTCGCGCTGGTCGTCGGCGTTCTTCTGATCACGCTCGGCATACGTGCCGCCGCGATCGTCGCGCTGATCCTGCCGGTGGTCAGCCTTGCCACGCTCGCCACGATGAACATCATCGGCCTGCCGATCCATCAGATGTCGGTGACGGGCCTGATCGTCGCGCTCGGCCTTCTCGTCGACGCCGGCATCGTGATGACCGACGAGGTCGGGCGGCGCGTCCGGTCCGGGCTGAGCCGTATGGCTGCCGTCAGCGGCGCCGTGCGGCGCCTCGCAATGCCGCTGTTTGCCTCAACGATCACCACGGCCCTGTCGTTCCTGCCGATGATCCTTCTGCCGGGTCCGGCGGGCGACTTTGTCGGCTCGATCGCGCTCGCTGTGGTGATCATGCTGCTGTGGTCGTTCGTGGTCGCCGTCACCGTCACGCCCGCCATCGCGGGCTGGGTGATGCCCGATCATGGATCGGCATCGGCCTTGCAGTCGGGCGTCCCCGCCGGCCCGCTCGGTGGCGCATTCGAGCGTTCGCTGCGATGGGCGGTCGCCAATCCGCTGCGCGCGATCGCGCTGTCGCTGGTGTTGCCGCTGATGGGCTTTGCGGCCCAGCCGACGCTGACCGCGCAGTTCTTCCCAGGCGTCGATCGCGACCAGTTCTATATCGAAGTCGACATGGCGGCAGGCACCGCGCTGGCGCAGACCAGGCAAGTCGTCGACCGGCTTGATGCGGCGCTCGCCCGCGAGGACGATATCGGGTCGGTGACATGGGTGCTCGGCCGATCCGCGCCGGCCTACTACTACAACATCGTCGGCGGCCGGGACGACGCGCCGCAATATGCCCAGGCGTTGATCACAACGACGTCGGCGCAGGCGACCGAAGCCCTGCTGCCGCGCCTGCAGCGCACGCTTGGCGATGTCGCGCCCGAGGCGCAGGTTCTGGTGCGCGGCCTTGTGCAGGGGCCGCCGGTCGCAGCGCCGGTGGAACTGCGTTTCGTCGGGCCCGACCTTGCCGTGTTGCGAGCGCTTGGCGACCAGGCACGGCAGATCATCTCGGACGTCGATGTCGTCACCCTGGCGCGCAGTTCGGTCACGGCCGGTGCGCCGAAAGTGTCGGTCGCCGTCGATGAAGCCAAGGCGCGGCTGCTCGGTCTTGATCTTGGCGCGGTGGCTCGTCAGTTGCAGGCCGGCCTTGAAGGCGTCACCGGCGGCTCGCTGGTCGAAGGCACCGAGCAACTGCCGGTTCGGGTCCGGTTCGGCGATGCCGAACGCAGCGATCTGAACGCCATCGCCGATCTGCCGATCATTCCGCCTGCCGGTGCGACACTCTCGGCGCAGGGCGTATTTGCCGGCGTGCCATTGTCGGCAATCGCCGATGTGCGCCTCGAGCCGAGCGACAGCGCGATCGCGCGCCGCAATGGCGAGCGCGTCAACACGGTTCAGGCCTTCATCCTGCGTGGTGTTCTGCCGGAGGAAGCGCTCGTGCAGGTGCAGGCCCAGTTGGAGGCACAGGGCTTTGCGATGCCGGCCGGCTATCGCATGGAACTGGGCGGGGACAGCGATGCCCGCGCCTCCACGCTCAACAGTCTTCTGTCGTCGATCGGCATCATCGTCGCACTGACAATCGCCGTGATCGTGCTGACCTTCAACTCGTTCCGGCTGAGCATGATCGCGCTGGTCGTCTGCGGACTTTCGGCCGGCCTTTCCATGCTGGCGCTCGCGGTCTTCCAGTATCCGTTCGGCATCAATGCCATCATCGGCGTCATCGGATCGATCGGCGTGTCGATCAATGCGGCGATCATCATCATGACCGGACTGCGCGACAACGCGGCGGCAAGCGCCGGCGACGAAGACGCGATGGTGTCCGTGCTGATGGGGTCGAGCCGGCATATCGTGTCGACCACGATCACCACGTTCGGCGGCTTCCTGCCGCTGATCCTGGCCGGCGGCGGGTTCTGGCCGCCGTTCGCCATGGCCGTCGCTGGCGGGGTGCTGTTGTCGACGGTGGTGTCGTTCTACTTCACGCCGCCGATGTTCCGGTTGGTCTATGCCGGGCGCGCGCGGCGTACCGAGGCCGCCATGCCGAGCGAACAAGACAGTCCGCAACCGGTCCATGAGGCCCGGGTCATTCGCCTGGCGGCGGAGTGACCGCGCGTGGCGCAGCCGGATCACCCTCCTCCGGCACGCCCCGCAACTGATCCGCCAAGCCGGCCGCCGTCGTTCGCAGCGGCCTTCGCCAGGGCGCGTTCGCCCACCCGATCACGACGCCAAACAGCAACACGATGGCGGCCGGGACAAACGCTGCGGGTCGGTCGTTACCGATACCGCCCACGCCGATGGCGGCGCCGGCGGCAAGCGCCACCGCGCCGATGGCAAACATCGCCAGTCGCGGCCAGCCCCGCTCTTCGAGCGCGACGGGCATCTCCGGCGCCCGCTCGGCGATGGCGCCGGCAACCGCGGCAACCAGCCCCTCGAAGGCCGCGCGCCCGGGATCGCCGGGGCTGGCCAATGTCGGTTCGGTCCGGCTGATCGATCGCAGGATACGGCCCGATGCATCGATCAGATCGAGCCGGCGCATGCGCACGCCGCGCACGTGTTGAACGACAAATGCCAGTTGCGCGACATCGCCGAGCGGCAATCGCCACACCGTCGCGCCGGCGGCATCGCTGGCGATCAGGTCGGCATCATCGATCCGGAACGTCTGATGCGCTGACAGGGCCGCGGGGCGGAACGTGTAGCTCGGCTGGTTGGCGCCTGATGTGCTGGTCATGACCTGTCCCCGCAGGCCGGAACACTGTCAGCTGGCCGCCCTGTCGGTCTCGGCAGCCGGTTCGCCGGCCGCGCCGCTTTCGATCAGAGCATTGATCTGGGCGCTCGCATAGCCAGCCGCCGAAAGCACTTCGCGCGTGTGCTCGCCCACCAGCGGCGCCGGACGCTCGATCGTCGCCGGCGTCTCGCTCATGCCCACCGATGGTCCCACGACCTTTACCTCGCCGGCCGTCGGATGGCTGTAGGTCTGGATTGCGCCCAGATGCCGGACCTGCGGATCGTCAGCCGCTTCCAGATGCGACTTGACCTCACCGCACCAGATGTCGGCGGCGAGCATCGCGTCCATCAGGTCCGCCAGGGTCCATTTCGCCGTCTCATCGGCGATCGCCTGCCAGATCTCGTCGCGCTTGTCGAACAGCGTCTGCGGATCGTCATAGGCCAAAAGGTCATCATTGCCGAGAACGCCGACCAACGTCCTGAACGGGCTCATGGCGATGGTCACCCAGCCGTCGCTGGTCGGATATGTGCCGAACGGCGCGTCCATGCCCGGATGGCCGATTCCGGAGTTGGGGCGCTCGAAATCCTCGCCGAAATTGAGCGCCATCACCATTTCCTGGTTCTGGTGCGCCAGCATGCCGGCCAGCAGGTTGATCTTGACCTCTTGGCCCTTGCCCGAGCGTTCGCGCCACAGCAGCGCGGACAGGATGCCATAGACCATGTTCATCGCGCCGACCTGATCGGAAAAGCCCGCGCCCACCGGCATCGGCGGGCCATCGGCGCGGCCGGTGGCGGCCATGATGCCGGTCAGGCCCTGCACCAGCATGTCCTGGCCGGGACGGTTCACATAGGGTCCGTCCTCGCCATACCCCGAACCGGAGCAGTAGACGATCTCGGGATTGACCGCCTTGAAGTCCTCATAGCCATAGCCGAGCCGGGCCATCACACCGGGCCGGAAGTTCTGGATCACCACATCGGCGTCTTCGGCCAGCTTCATGATGACGTCGCGCGCCTCAGCGGATTTCAGATTCAGCGCGATCGAGCGCTTGTTGCGGTTCCAGGCCAGGAAGTTCGGGCTCTCCTTGCCGCCGACCCATTTGTTGCGAAAGGTCAGCGAACGGAAGAGGTCGCCCGCACCGGGGCGCTCGATCTTGATGACGTTGGCGCCCATGTCGGCCAGCAATTGCGTGGCAAACGGGCCCTGCAGCAGGTGCGAGAAATCCAGAATGGTGATGTGGCCGAGGGCTTTTTCGGTCATCGGTTGGTCCTTGAGAGCGTTTCACCGCCGATGTCCATGTCGATGGCCGAGATGTGCCAGCGGCCCAGATTGGCGGTAAACAGCGTGTTGTCGCGAAACGAAATGTTTGTGGGATGGGCGAGCGTGTGCGCCGTGATGTCCTCAACCAGAAGCGAGACGGTGCCGTCGGGCGCAATGCGGAGAAGACGCGAAGGCTCGTAGCAGCCGACGACAAGGTTGCCCTGGCTGTCGAAGGCGATGCCATCAGGCAGTCCGGGCAGGTCGGCGGCGAAGGTCTGCGCGTTACCTGCGCTGCCGTCCGCGTTGATCGGGATGCGACTGATCGACGGCGCGAAGGTCTCGCAAACATAAAGCGCCGATCCGTCAGGCGCGAGCGCGAGACCATTGGCAAAGTTGAGCGCCTTGTCATACCAAAGCGTCGGTTCACCCGTCTCAAGGTCAAAGGCGAAGATGCCCGGTCCCGGCTCGCCAAATGCGTGGCTGTCGGACACAAACAGCCGCCCATTGGCCTTGTCGAGGCAGGGGTAGTTCGGGATCTTGAGACCGTCTGCGGTCCATTTGCTCAGCGCGCGCGTTGCAAGATCGAGTTTGAACACGGCTGCATGGCGCAGGTCGCAGGCATAGAGCGCCGCATCGCCATCGAACGCAAAGCCCAGCGTGAAACCGCCCGTGCTTGCGATCTTTTCCATCGCGCTGCCATCGGGCGCGATGCGCAGGATGTCGCCATCCTGGTTGCCGCACCAGACCGAACCATCCGACGCAACGGCGACGCCCTCGGGATGGCTCAGCTTGGGCTCGTCGAAGATGCCGTCATAGAAAACGCGCGCGCGATCGGACGGCAAGATGGCGGGCGTGTCGATGGTGAAGTTGTACTGGCTCATGGTGTGATCCTGCGGTTGCCGCTGTCGGGATCGAAGAAATGCACCTTGGCCCTGTCAAAGCGCAAGCCGACAGCGGCGTCCATCGCGCGCCCTTGGTCCGGCGGCGCCTTGACCGCCACAAGTGCGTCACCGAGCTTGATGTTGAGCAGTGTCGTGTCGCCCAGCAGTTCGGACGAGTAGACTACACCGACCAGATCGCCCTCGTCCGGCGCGCAGGCGATCAAATCCTCGGGGCGTTGACCGACAATGACCGGGCCGTCGGGCTGATCGCAACCATCGATGCTGCCCGAAGCGTTGCGAAAAACGCCGCCCTCAATCGCGCCTTCGATCAGGTTCATGGGCGGGGACCCGATGAAGCTGGCAACGAACGTGTTGGCCGGTTCCGCGTAGATCGTTGCAGGATCACCGACCTGCTGGATACGCGCCTGATTGAGGATGACGATCCGGTCGGCGAGCGTCATCGCCTCGACCTGGTCATGGGTGACATAGATGGTGGTCGTCGCCAGTTCCCGCTGCAAATGCTTGAGTTCGGCGCGCATGACCGTGCGGAGTTTCGCGTCGAGGTTCGACAACGGTTCGTCCATCAGGAACAGTTGCGGCGTCCGCACGATGGCGCGGGCAAGCGCCACCCGTTGGCGCTGACCGCCGGAGAGTTCGGCCGGGCGCCGCGCCAGAAGCTGGTCCAGTTCGACCTTTGCGGCGGCCTGGCGCACCTGCTGCTGGCGCTCGGCCAGCGGCATGCGCTTGATCTTCAGCGGGTAGCCGATGTTCTCGCCGACCGTCATATGCGGATAGAGCGCGTAGTTCTGGAACACCATCGCCAGATCGCGATCACGGGCCGGGATGTCGTTGACTCGGCGGCCACCGATCAGGATGTCGCCATCGGTCGGCACTTCAAGACCGGCCACCATGCGCATCGTCGTCGTCTTGCCGCAGCCGGACGGGCCGAGAAGAACGAGAAACTCGCCATCCTCAATGGTCAGATTGAGTTCCTCGAGCGCGGTGAACTTCCCAAATCGTTTGGTCAGTTGCGCCAGTTCGACCGATGCCATCACGCCGCTCCCGCAAAGACGTCGGGATCTAAGGCGAGCGTGCGCGCGCCGCCGTCACCGCGCAGTGTGAGGGTGTCGCCCGAAACGGCGATCGCATCCACCCGCGTCCAGCCCTCACGCGGAACGCTGCCGATGACATGGACGATGGTGTGCGTCACGCCTTCGGAAAGCTTGATCGTCGTCGGCACGCCGGCCGCGCGGATCGGATTGTCACCCCTGGCCGCGTTCATGCCGCCAGCGCCGGCGGCGCGGCCATCTTCAATGCCGATCACCCCGGTGTGGCGGCCGTTCCACGGCGCATAGTCACGCCCCGCATTGGAATGCCAAAGCATCGTCAGCGGCATGACAGCCGGGTCCTTGAGCACGAACACGATGTCGTCCTCAGCCTCGCGGATGATCGCGGTCCATCCAAGTCCCGATCCATCCGCCTCGATCAGCGCGATGAAATCCTCACTGCGGTCGCCAATGGGCAGCCGCGTGAGGTCGACGGTGCCGCCATCGGCCGAAGCAAGGGCGGTCAGGTCGGATGACTGGATGCCGGCGGCGATGCGGTTGCGCCCCGGCTCCAAAACTGATTCATCGGAGATCGCCAAACGCTTGGGCGACAAGAACAATCGCCCGCCGCGCTCAAGGCGCACCATGGGGTGATGCGCGAACGTGGTCTCGCCCGTTCCGCCTTCAAAGGTGTGCGTCTGGTAGAGCAGCGGCGCATCAATTGACAGCCGGACCGTCTTGCGCACGGTCGCGCCGAACACCGGCCGATCCAAGACGAACGATGCCGCGCCCGGCGAGCGCGCGGTCAGCGACCAGGTGCTGTTGGCCGGCCAGCCATGGGGCGGGATATCGGGGTCGTCGGTTCCGCCAAATGGCGCGCACAGGAAGTCGCCCGACAGATGCCGCTCGACCGGCGACAAGTCGGCCGGCAACGCTTGGGCGGGTTCGTCGAGCCAGGGCGCTGCGTGCAATGGCGACAGCGTTCTGTCGCCCGCCTGGAACGTCAATGCGCGCAGATTGCCGACCTTTGGGTCGACCGCGACCGCGCCGGACGCGGTCTCCAGGCTGATCCATTCGCCATCGGCTTTGGTTGTTGATCCCATGGTCACTCGCCCTTGATCGCAAGGCCGCCGTCCACGCGGACGATCTCACCGGTGATGAAGCTGGCCCGTTCGCTGGCGAGGAACGCGACAGTGTCGGCAACCTCTTCGGGTTGCCCGAAACGGCCGATCGGGTGCGCCCTGTTCCAAGTCTCGATCAGTTCGGACGGGTCGTCCATCGATTCAAACAGCTTCTCGTTGAGTGGGGTCATGATGGTGCCCGGCGCCACGGCGTTGACGCGGATCTTCGCCGGCGCCAAGTCGAGAGCCGTCTGCACGGTCAGGGCGTTGATGGCGCCCTTGGCGGCGGCATAGGCCGGCCATCCCGTGAATGCGCGCAGACCCTGCACCGACGACATGTTGACGATCGATCCGCCGCCCCGCGCACGCATTGCGGGAACACAAACCCTCATGCCGCGCCAGACGCTGGTCAGATTGGTGTCGATCACCGTGTTCCAGCTGTCTTCGTCGATTTCGTCGACCACGCCCTGAATGGCGCGCGCGGCGTTGTTGACGAGAATGTCGATCCCGCCGAAGCGGTCGATCGCGGTCTGCGCCATCGCCTGCATGTCGGACATGGAGCGCACATCGGTTTGGGCAAAGACAGCGGCCTCGCCCAACTCGGCGGCCGTCCGTGCGCCCTCTTCAACGGCGATATCGGCGACGACGACCTTGCCGCCGCCGCGCACGAAGGCTTGCGCGCAGGCGCGGCCAATACCCATGGCGGCGCCTGTGACGACCGCTACCTTGCCTTCGAACTCCATCCCTACTCTCCCTTGAAAACCGGCGGCCGTTTTTCGAGGAAAGCGTCAATGCCCTCCTGACCATCGGCTGTGCCATATAGGCGAAACAGCACTTCCTGCTCATAGCTCTTGGCGGATTCAAGCGGGGCATCGAACCCTTCGCGCATCAGCCGTTTCATCTCGGCGGCGGCAAGCGGCGCGATCTTCATGCAGGCGCGGGCACGCCGGCTGATCGCCTCGTCCAGCCCATCGGCGGTGGTGACCTCGGCTGCGACGCCGAGTTCAAAAGCCCGCCGCCCGCTCATGCGCCAACCGGCCAGCATCAGGTCGGAGGCCGCGTATTTGCCGACCGCGCGAACCAGACGTTGCGTGCCGCCACCGCCCGGCGACAGGCCCAGCCGGCCCTCAGGCAATCCCAGTTGCGCGTCCTCGGAACACACGATGATGTCGCAGCACAGCGCGATCTCGAATCCACCGCCCAGAGCAAAGCCGTCGACCGCGCAGATGACGGGCTTGGGCAGGCGTTCGAGTTTGTCGAAGACCCGTCGCGAGTTCATCGAGTAGGCGGCAAAGGCCGCCGTCCGGTTGCCCTGGTATTCGGCGATGTCGGCACCGGCGACGAACGCCTTTCCGCCCGCGCCGCGCAGAACCAGCACACGAACCGCGGGATCGGCGGCAGCGGCGTCCAGCGCGGCATCGAACTCGGCGATCAGCGGCGTCGACAGCGCGTTCAACTTGTCGGGCCGGTTGAAGGTCAGTTGCCGAACGCCATCCATCAGCTCCGTGATTTCGATGAGCGCCATGGACCTATCCTTTCACCGCGCCGGCGGTCAGACCGGCGACGAAATAGCGTTGCAGGAAGAAGAACACCGCGATCACCGGCACCGATACCATGACCGATGACGCCATCAGCTCTCCGTAGCGAATGCCGTATTGGCCGATGAAATCGTTGAGGCCGACCGGCAGCGTCCGCATCTCCTGCGTCGAGGTGAACGACAGCGCAAACAAAAACTCCTGCCAGGTGACGATCAGCACATAGACGGCCACGGCGATGACGCCCGGACGGGCCAGCGGGACGACGATCTCACGGAAAATGCGGAACGGTGTCGCGCCATCGATGGCGGCTGCCTCTTCCAGCGACACCGGCAGCTTGACCAGAAAGCCGCGCAGCATCCAGATCGCCACGGGCAGCGTCACCGACACATAGGCGATGATCAGCGCCCAATAGGTGTTCAGAAGGTCGGCGCTGCGCATCATCTTGTAGATCGGAATGATGATCGCCGAATGCGGGAACATCTGTGCCAGCACGACAAGGCTCATCAGCGCGGTGATCAGGAGCAGCGCGCCGCGCGTGAACGCATATGCGGCAAGCAGTCCCAGCGTAACCGTAATGACGACCGTCGAAAGCGAAACGATCATCGAGTTGACGAAATACGTGCGGAACTCAGGCCGAAAGGCGGTGATGTAGTTGTCGAGCGTGGGAGCTTCGGGCCAGAGCCGCGCGGGAATGGCGAACGGTTCGGTTGCCGGCTTCAAACTGACCGATACCATCCAGAAGAACGGCAGCAGCACGAAGGCGGCAAGCAGGATCTGGCAGGCGATCAGGACCAGCCGGTTGGAAAACGGTGTAATCATGCCGTTCCCCTTCGGCTGACGGCGGCACGCTGGGCGATCACGTAGAGGCTGACCAGAACCGCCAGAACGAGGATCGAGAAGACACCGTAGGTCGCCGCTTCGCCGAAACGGAACTGGCCGAAGCCCGTCTCGAAGATCTTGGTCGGGAAGATGTGCGTCGCATCCTGCGGGCCGCCGCGGGTCAAGACCCAGACCATGTCGAAATAGTTGAAGGTCAGGATGGTGGTCAGAACGATGTTGACCAGCACCACGTCGCGGATGGCCGGCAGGATGACGTCGCGCAGCCGTCGCAAGGGGCCGGCGCCATCGATCGTGGCGGCCTCGATCTGCTCACGGTCAACGCTCTGAAGCGCCGCCAGATAGATCAGCATGGAAAAGGGAAATCCCTTCCAGACCGCCGCAAAGATCACCGCCGCCATGGCAGTCGAACTGTCGGCCAGCCACGCGGCGTTGCTTTCGATCAGCCCGAAGCGGATCAGGATCGAATTGATCAGGCCGAGTTGTGGATCGTACATGAAACGCCAAAGGATGGCGGCCACGACGCCCGGCAGGACAAACGGCATCAGCACCAACGCGCGCAGAAGGCCCTGGGCCGGCAGGCCCTGATTGAGAAGGAGCGCGGTGAAGAATCCCAAGATGTTCTGCAGGACGACGACACCGACCGTCCAGACGACCGAGTTCCAGATCACCTGGCTGAAGTCGTCGGTCGCCATCACCCGTTCGTAGACGGCCCAGCCGACAAAGCGCGGTTCGGGGTTGATGAACGAGGTCTCGTAGAAACTCTCGATGACCGTGCCGACCATCGGGTAGTACATGAAAACGCCCAGCAGCAGCAGCGCCGGCGCCAGGAAAAGCCACAAAAGCCAGCGATCGCGAAACGTTGTCATGAGCGTTCGTATTCAGACACGGATTCAAGGACCGGCCGCACGGCCGGTCCCCTCATGCTCGCAAGGAGCGTCAGTTCAGCGCATCGATCGCTGCGCACGCCGCATTGGCCGATTCCTGAACGTCCTCGCCGGAGAAGACGTTCTGGTAAAGGTCCATCTGGATGTCGGCAACTTCCAGATAGCGGGCAGACAACGGGCGCGGCGAGGCGTTGTTCAGGTGCTCGAGGATCTGATCGGGGCCTTCGCGGTTCTCGGCGAGGAACGCTTCGGCCGCCGCGATGTTGGCCGGGATCAGGTCGACGACGTCGCCATTGACGTCTTCACGCACCATGAACTCGATGA
>CAZSFA010000028.1:0-22601 GCA_964606055.1 uncultured Oceaniradius sp.
TCGTTGACGTGGACAATCAGGTCGAGCCCGTGCTGGGCAACGATCCGGTCACGGAACGTGAGTGTCTCCTGGAAGTTCCACGTCGTGTCGATGTGCAAGAGCGGAAACGGCAGGCGGCCCGGCGCAAAGGCTTTCAACGCCAGATGCAGCATCACGGTCGAGTCCTTGCCGATCGAATACAGCATCACGGGATTGTCGACTTCGGCCACCACTTCTCGCAGGATGTGGATGCTCTCCGATTCAAGCCGGTCCAGATGGCTCAGGGATGACATGGCAGGGCTCGCTTCACATGGGCTTGGTGGGTGACGCGCCGCCGCAGCGGCGCCACGCGGCCGGCGAACACGCAATGAAGTCGGGATTGGCAAGCCTGGGCTTGCCATAGGTCAACGGCGCGCCATCCGGCGTGACCACCATGCCGCCCGCGCCGCGGAGTACCGCGTCGCCGGCTGCGGTGTCCCACTCCATCGTCGGACCGAAACGCGGATAGATGTCAGCCTCGCCTGCCGCAAGCATGCAGAATTTGAGCGACGACCCGGCAGAGACGCGCTGATCGATCCGGTGGCCATCGAGGAACTCCCGCGTCGGGTCGGTCAGATGGGACCGACTGGCGACCGCGACGAGGTCGCGATCGACGCAATCGCGCACCCGGATCTCGGTTTGCGATCCCTTGCTGCAGTACTCGTGGGCATGGCCATCGATGTCGCCGACGAACAAACGGCCCGCGGCCGGCGCATAGACGATGCCGGCAACAGGCGCGCCGCCATCGATCAAGGCGATGTTGATGGTGAACTCACCGGTCTTGTTGATGAACTCCTTGGTGCCATCGATCGGGTCGACCAGCACAAAAGTCGCGCCCGGAGCGGCCAATTGATGGGTATCGGTGCGTTCCTCGGTCACCAGCGGGACGCCCTTGAGAACCAGCGCGACCGCCTCGGCGATGACCTCATCAACCGCCAGATCGGCCTCGGTCACCGGCGAACTGTCGGCCTTGTGGCGGACATCGCATCCGCGCTGATAGGCATCCATCGCCACCACGCCGGCCTTGCGGACGGCAGGCATCAGCGCCAGCAGGGTTTGTGCATTGCGCACCGGAACGGTCCATTGGTTGATGTGGCCACAACTGGCGGTGGAACTACGCCGCCATGCCCGGCGAGTCTACAGCACACATTTCGGTTTCAGTGCCCGGCGAGGAATTCCATTCCGCGGCAACAGTGACCGATCGGCTTCGGAACCGTCCCTTGCCGGGCAAGCCGCATGAAAAGCTGTCCGAAATGGCGGACGAACGCGGTCTTGCGCCGTCCATGGCCGGTTCGATCGACCCCCTTGCAACCAGCCCTCATCTTGATCAAGAAGGCCGCATTCCCCATCAGCGCGATGATCGCGGCTGCAACCAATCTGTGTGGACATCCAATGCGCGTTACAATCTTCGGTAGTGGCTATGTTGGCCTGGTGCAAGCAGCGGCTCTGGCCGAGGTGGGCAATGACGTCGTCTGCGTGGACATCGATCAGTCCAAGGTGGATGACCTTTCCAAGGGTGTCGTCGGCATATACGAACCCGGGCTCGAGCGCCTGGTTCAGGACAACATCGCGGCGGGGCGGCTGGCTTTCACCAGCGATGCCGCAGCAGGCGTTGCCCACGCGGCCATCATCTTCATCGCCGTCGGAACGCCCCAGTCCGCGGACGGTTCGGCCGACCTGAGACAGGTCGTCGGTGTCGCCGAATCGATCGGGCAAGCCGTCGATCGGGACTGCGTGGTTGTCGTGAAATCAACGGTTCCCGTGGGGACGGGCGACAGGGTTCGCGCCGCCATCAAGGGAGCGCTTGAAACAAGGGGGCTCAACGGCATCGCAATCGATGTCGCCTCCAATCCGGAGTTCCTCAAGGAAGGTTCGGCGCTCGCCGACTTCATGAAGCCCGACCGTATCGTCATCGGCGTCGACAATGGCCGCGCCGAACAGGTGCTCCGCGAACTCTATGGCCCCTTCAACCGAAACCGGGAGAAGATCATCGTCATGGATGTGCGCAGCGCCGAACTGACCAAGTATGCGGCCAACTCCATGCTGGCGACAAAGATCAGTTTCATGAACGAGTTGGCGAGCCTTGCCGAACGGCTGGACGCGGACATTGAACACGTGCGGCTGGGCATCGGAGCCGACCCGCGCATCGGGCCCCACTTCATCTATCCGGGTATCGGTTATGGCGGGGCTTGTTTTCCAAAGGACATCAAGGCGCTGATCCACGCCGCGAAACAAGCCGGTTTCGACGCACAACTGCTCAAGGCTGTCGAGCATCGCAATGAGCGCCAAAAGCACACCATGCTCGAGAAGATCATGGCCCATTTCGACGGCGACATCGCCGGGCGGACCTTCGCGCTGTGGGGCCTGTCGTTCAAGCCGAACACGGACGACATGCGCGAAGCACCCTCTCGCATCATCATGGAAGGGTTGTGGTCGGCGGGCGCATCGGTGCGCGCCTTCGACCCCAAGGCAATGACCGAATGCAGCGCCATTTACGGTGACAGGGGTGATCTGACCCTCTGCGACCGGCAGGAGCAGGCGCTCGAGGGAGCGGACGCCTTGGTGGTCGCGACCGAGTGGAGAAGCTTCCAGTCGCCAGATTTTGAGGCGGTCGCGGCGGCGCTCGAACACCGTGTGGTCTTCGACGGACGCAACATCTATGATCCCGACATGGTCAGCCGGTATGGCCTGAAATGGTATGGTGTCGGGAGGTAGGTCTCGGCGGCGGGTCCGGTTGACCGGGTCGGCCGGCGTCGGTTTTTTCGACCACCTCGACTCCGGACCCAGCGTGCCCATCGGATTGCGTTTCCCACATCTGGAGCGGGACAAAGGGTTGCGCCAGATCGACATCGGCTTCCGAGATGCCCTTCTTCACGGGCATTCAGACGTCTGGTCATTCAGTTGCAGCATGGCCACATCAAGCCCCGGTCGCCCACATTTCCCAAATTCATTGTTGGAACCGATGGACGCCTGTGCGACCTTGAGATCTCCGCGAAGGGGGCGTCGCTTAATCAGGGGTGCGGCATGGTCGGGCGGATGTTGCAATCAAGAGCCGGCATTCAAAAGCTGATCGTATATGCAGTTGATGTCACTGTCATTTCGGCCGCATTGCCGGCCGCATACTGGCTGACCGGTTCGACTTGGCAGTTCGGCACTTGGCCGCTTCTCTTGCTTTGGCTGGCAATGGTGGGAGCAATGGTCGGGCTTTTCCAAGCCTTTCGCGTCTACTCCAGCCTGTGGCGCTTTGCGTCGACGCGCGACTTCGTCAACATCGCGCTGGCGGCTTTGACGGGCCTCCTCCTCATGCTTTGCGCCTTGTCGCTGTCAGCGTTCCTTGGAGTTGTCCCGCTCTTTGACTTCCAGACGCTGACGGCATTTTGCCTTCTTGTGACCGTCGGAGTTGGGGCGACTCGACTGGTCTATCGTATTGCAAGCGATGCAACGGCATTGCGTCGCCACAGGCCCGTCGACCCGACCACCGAGGAGCGAAGCATCTTCATCGGTACACTTGCCGATGCGTCGCTTGTGGCGCGCGAACTGTCGCGCGGACATCGCGACTTGCCGCCACTTGCGGCGATCTTCGCAACAGACTGCCTGGACGCACGTAGCCAACTGGCCAACATACCCGTCCATACCTTCGACGCGGTTGACCGGCTCGCCTTTCAAGGGTCCACGCCAGCGGCCATTGTCGGGCGGCGCGGGTTCGAAGGCAGTGCGGCAAGGATCGACATCATACAACGTATGCGGGCGCGTCGGGCACGGGTTCTTGAGTTTGTAGGCGTGAGCGAGTTGGCCAACGAGCCAAACACGAACGGCCATCAAGGCTTCGCCGACATTGATATCGCTTCGATCATCCAGCGCGGCGAAACGGAGATTGATCGTGACGATCTGGAACGTGCCGTTCATGGCAAGCGCGTGCTCATTACCGGCGGCGCGGGGTCGATCGGCCGCCATCTGGCGACGCGGTGCCTGACGCTTGGAGCCGCCCAGGTGACGGTCGTCGATCGTTGGGAAGCCGGGATGTTCGGTTTGGTCAACGAGTTCGCGACGCAGTTTGGAGCACAGTTTCGCGGCCACGTCGCCGATATTTGCGACACGGCGGCCATGAACCGCATTTTCCGCACCGAACGTCCGCAGATCGTATTCCATGCCGCCGCGATGAAACACGTTCCCATTGCCGAACACAGTTGGGCGAGTGCCGTCCACGTCAATATGGTCGGCACGTTGGCGACGGCGCGCCTTGCCCGTGACAGCGGCGTCGAACAGTTCGTCTTCATCTCGACGGACAAGGCGGTCGATCCTTCGACGTTTCTGGGATGGACCAAGCGTTTCGGGGAAATTGTCTGCGCGAGCATGACGCGACATAGCGACGATGGTGAACGTCGGACACGATTCATGGCGACGCGTTTTGGCAATGTCTTCGCCAGTGCGGGCTCGGTCGTCGAGGTTTTCAATGCACAGATCCAGTCGGGACGGCCTGTCACTGTGACCGACCCGCGCATGAAGCGGTACTTCATGACCGGCCAGGAGGCCTCCGATTTGGTGATCCTGGCGGCCGCCCGTGATGCGGAGCGCGGCGGCGCGTCGAGCGGCATCTACGCGCTTGAGATGGGCGAACAGGTGTCCATCCTCGAACTCGCGCACTCGCTGATCAGGCTGGCGGGCAAGGAACCTTGCGTCGATGTGCACATCGATGTCATCGGCATTCGCGCCAACGAGAAGCTTGAAGAAAGCCTTGTGTCTTCATCGGAACGGCCGCTCACGGTTCTTGATGACGGCGTCATCGAGATCGCCGCGCCGCGTGTTTCCGAGGCAACGCTTGACGGCGCCCTGGACGAGTTGAACCGGATCGCAAGCAGCGGATCGCGCGACGACGTCATTGCCCTGGTTCAGAGCCTCGAAGAGCAAGCGCAAGACGGCGCGAAGATCGTTCCTATTCAGGACGCGCGCGCCAGGCGCCAAGGTGCGGCTGCGGCGGCGGACTGAGTTGCGACTTGCGTTGACGTGAGGCGCGGCCTGCTACCGGTGTCAGGCCGAGGTCCGCATGGCTCCGATTGCATCGAGAACCGCTTCGGGCGTCGCCGGCGCGCGCAACCGGACCGTCCGACCAGGTTCTCCGCAGGTCGCGATTGCGTTGCGAAGCGCCAGAAACACTGATGTCGCCAGCATCAGGGGCGGTTCGCCGACCGCCTTGGATCGAAACACCGTCTCCTCGGCATTGGGAACACCTTCGAGAATGGAAACGTTGAACGCCGGCGGAACATCGCGCGAACCGGGTATCTTGTAGGTCGACGGCCCGACGGTGCGCAGCCGGCCTTTCTCGTCCCACCACAGTTCCTCGCAGGTCAACCAACCCATGCCCTGAACGAACGCACCCTCAATCTGGCCCAGATCGACCGCCGGGTTCAACGATGCGCCGCAATCCTGAACGATATCGGCACGCAGCACGCGGTTTTCCCCGGTCAGCGTGTCGATGGCGACCTCCGTCACCGCCGCGCCATAGGTGAAGTAGAAGAAGGGGCGGCCCTTCATGGCCTTGAAATCCCAGTGAATCTTCGGCGTTGCGTAGTGACCCGCCTCCGAAAGCGAGACCCGCGCCGCCCAGCACATCTTCGCCAGTTCTCCGAATGCAATCGACCGGTTGCCGGCATGCACCCGGTTTTCGCGGAAGACGATCTCGCTCTGCGGCACGTCGAAGTGCTTGGCCGCGACCGACGTCATCCGCGCCCTGATCGCGGAGGCCGCCTTGAAGGCGGCCATGCCATTGAGGTCCGATCCGGTCGAGGCTGCGGTCGGTGAGGTGTTGGGCACCTTTCCGGTGTGCGTCGCGGTGATTTTCACAGCGTCGATGTCGAGTTGGAAGACCTCGGCCACGACCTGGGCGACCTTGATGAACAAGCCCTGCCCCATCTCGGTGCCGCCATGGTTCAGATGCACCGAACCATCCTGATAGACATGCACCAAGGCACCGGCCTGGTTGAGCGATGGCAGGTTGAATGAGATGCCGAACTTGACCGGCATCATCGCCAGACCGCGCCGGATGACCGGCTGCCGTGCATTGTGCTCGTCGATCTCACGTCGCCGCCGACCCCACCCGCTTGAAGCCAGCACCGCCTCGGTCACCTCAATGAGACGATTGTGTTCAACGGGCTGATCGTAGGGCGTCACCTGGCCGGTATCGGCGCCATAATAGTTGCGGGCGCGCACCAGGTTCGGATCGAGGCCAAGTTCGCCGGCGATCTGGTCGATCATCGCCTCGGAGGTCAACACGCCCTGAGGACCGCCAAACCCACGAAACGCGGTGTTGGACACCGTGTTGGTCTTGCAGGCATGGCCGACAATGCGCGCGGCCGGGATGTGATAGGCGTTGTCGGTGTGCGTCATGGAGCGGGTGAGCACTGGACCACTCAGATCGGGCGTGTTGCCGGCGCGCGCAAGATACTCGACATCGGCGCCAACAATGCGACCGTCCCTGGTGACGCCGACCCGCCATCTGGACACCATGTCGTGCCGCTTGCCCGTGGCGGCCATGTCCGCCGAACGCTTCAGCCGCAGCTTGACCGGCTTGCCGGTCTTCTGTGCCAGAAGGGCGGCGGCGGCGGCGATGATCGTCGCCTGGCTTTCCTTGCCGCCGAACCCGCCGCCCATTCGGCGCACATGCACATCCACTGAATGCGCCAGCCCGCCCAGCACATGGGCGACATGATGCTGCACTTCGGTGGGATGCTGCGTGGAAGAATGGACCGTCATGTCGCCATCCTCGCCCGGAAGCGCATAGGCGATCTGCGTTTCGAGGTAGAAATGGTCCTGGCCGCCAATGTCCAACCGGCCTTCGATGATCCGGTCGGCGCCAGCGAGCGCGGCATCGACATCGCCGGAGATCATGCGTTGGGCCGGCAGCACGTATTCGCCGCGCCGATGCGCTTCCTCGATGTCGAGGACGGCCTCCCGTTCATCGACGTCAAAGGAAACAGCATGCGCGGCGCGCACGGCCTGCTCGTAGGTCGTGGCGGCCACAGCGCCAACCGGTTGGCCGAGATAGGTCAGTTCGGCATCGGCAAACAACGGCTCATCGATGACGATCGGGCCGATCTGGTTGGCACCGGGAATGTCGCCGGCGAACACGGCGGCACGCACGCCCTCCATCGCAGTCGCGGCCGTCGCGTCGATCGCGTTCAGGCGTCCGTGGGCGACCGGCGACAGGACAAGCGCCGCATGCAGCGTTCCCGGCAGTTCGGGCATATCGTCGATGTAGGTCGCCGCGCCGGCGACGTGCTTGACCGCGCTGTCGTGGGCGATGCCCTTGCCAACGATAGTGCGCTGTACCTGGCGGACATGCTCGTTCACAGCGCCATGACCTCCACGGTCTCGCCGGCGACGTCGCGTGCCAGCCGTTCGATCAGATTGGCCGCGGTTCGCCGGCGGTAGGCGGCGCTGCCGCGCCAGTCGGACAGGGGTTGGAAGTCGTCAGCCAGCGCCGCGCCCGCAAGCCGCGCCGTTTCAAGCGACAATGGCTGTCCTCTCAGCACAGCCTCCGCGCGCAGAGCACGCTTGGGCGTCGCCGCCATCCCGCCATAGGCGATGCGAAGGTCCGCGACAGTCGCGCCATCCATATCGAGCCAGTAGGCTCCGCAGACGGTCGAGATGTCCTGGTCGTAGCGCTTCGAAATCTTGTAGGTGCGCACGATCTGGCCGTTCTTCGGGCGCGGCACGGTTACGTGCGTGATGACCTCGTCGGCGCGCAGTTCGGTCTTGCGATAGGCGAGGAAGAAGTCCTCCAGCGGCATCTGTCTGGTGCCACCGTCGAGCGATGCCAAACCGATCGTCGCGCCCAACACGATCAGCGCGGGCGGCCCATCGCCGATCGGGCTTGCGGTGCCGATGTTGCCGCCGATCGTTCCCATCGAACGGATCTGCGTCGAGCCGAAGCGGCGGATCAGCGTCGCAAAGGAAGGACAGTCCTCATCGATCGCATCCAGCACCTCCTCCCAGGTGACGGCAGCGCCGAACGTCCAGGCATCGCCGGTGGTTTCGACGCGCCGCAGTTCCTCGACATGGCCGGTCACGATCACTGCCGGCCAGCGCGTCTCATAGCCGGCCAGAGGCACGGCCAGGTCCGTCCCGCCGGCGAGCAGGACCGCGTCTTGATGGTCCCGGCGCAGTTCGAGCAACGCCTGCAAGGAGCGCGGTCGATGGGCCACAGCGCCATTGGCCTGCGTGCGGTCGGTGACGGTCCCGCCCGTCGATGCGGACTTGACCGCAGTTTCGCCGGCACGCGCACGGGCCGCGGCGGCCTTGGCCGCATCGACGATCGGCCGATACCCGGTGCAGCGACACAAATTGCCGGCAAGCGCGTCGTGAATCGCCGCCTCGTCCGGGTCGGTATTGTGCATCAAGAGGCCGGAGAGGGCGACGGCGATGCCGGGCGTGCAGAAACCACATTGCGACGAGCCGTTGCGCGCCATCTCGTCCTGCACCGCATTGAGCACGCCCTGATCATCACTCAGGCCCTCAACGGTCACGATCTCGCCGCCGTCGATCTGCGCCAGCGTCATGATGCAGGCGTTGGCCGCCATTGGCTTGCCCGCATCATCGCCGCCGCGCCGGAACAACACGGTGCACGCCCCGCAATCACCCTCCGCGCAGCCCTCCTTGGTGCCCGTTCGGCCAAGTTGCGTGCGCAGCAGATCGAGAACGGTGGTGTCGGGACGCGCCGATGTCGTAACGGCTTCGCCGTTGAGCACGAATGCGGTGTGCGATGCCATGAGGCCTCCAGTTCACGCATTATGGTGCGCTGCACGGTCGGGTGTCGTCAATGCACCCATGCGCCGCACGCCATGAAAATGGCCGCGCCCCGGTTGGGGCACGGCCATTTTGCAGGCGTCAAGGACAATCAGCTGCGTCGCAACAGACCCGCGGCGGCCGGCACGAGCGCCGCGGCCAGGACGCATTTGACAAGATCGCCCAGAAGGAACGGCACCACGCCGGCCAACCAGGCCTGCTGCGCGCCGATCAAAGTCGAAAGCCAGGCAAAGCCCAGCGCGAGGATCAGCCCGGCGCCAACCAGACTGACCGCGAACAGCCTGATCGGCGAGGCGGCCCAGCCACGCTCGGCGGCAAGGCCGACAACCCAGGCAGCAACCGCAAAGCCTGCCAGATAGCCGCCGGTCGGGCCGGCCATATAGGCAAGCCCCGCGCCGCCGGTGAAGACCGGAAGGCCGATCGCGCCTTGGGCCAGAAAGGCAAGAACCGTCGCCAGACCCAGGCGCGCGCCCAACGTCGCGCCGATCAGCAGCACGACAAACGTCTGCATGGTGGTCGGCACGGGATAGAACGGCACCTTGAACTGGCCAGAAATCGCCAGGAGCCAGGAGCCCGCAAGCGCAATCAGCACGAACAGCAGGATGCGCAAGGCGCCCTGTTCGGGCAGCACCCGCGCGATCATCGGTTGTGCATGGTTCGAAGACGTCATGGTGTCGTCACTCCAGTTCCGGCCGGTTGTCGTTGTGCGGATCGGGCCGCAGGCCCTTTCGCACCGCACCTGCCCTGCCTATACAAAGCGGCCCCGCCACCGGCAAGAACCAAGCGAACCGGGAACGACCGCCCGGCCGCCCCGGCGAGAAAGAAGCAGGATTGGCACAGTCGCCGCAATTTGACCGCGCGTTCGAACCCCGTCACGGCGAACCGGTTCCCGTGGCGCCAGGTGTTGTGCGCGTGACGGCCACCAACCGTTCGGCCTTCACGTTCCACGGAACCAACAGCTACATCGTCGGAGAACACACGCTCGCCGTCATCGATCCCGGCCCGATGGACGACGGTCATCTGCGGGCGCTCTTGGCAGCGATCGATGACAGGCCGGTGAGCCATGTCTTCGTGACGCATACCCATGTCGACCATTCCGCGCTGGCGCCGGCGCTTGCACAACGCACAGGCGCCCGGATCGTCGGCGCAGCGCCCCACCACAGCGCACGCGCTTTGCATATCGGAGAGATCAACCCGCTCGATGCGGCCGCCGACCGGTCCCACCGGCCGGATCGGGTGCTCGGCCATGGTGAAACCATCGCTGGCCCCGATTGGACGCTTGAGGCGATTGCAACGCCGGGTCATGCCGCCAACCATCTGTGTTTTGCGCTCGCCGGTTCGGGCCTGGTCTTCACCGGCGATCACGTCATGGCCTGGGCGACGCCGATCGTTGCACCGCCCGATGGCGCGATGGGCGACTACATGGCCTCGCTGGAGGTCATGCTCGCCCGCGATGACCAGTTGTATCTGCCCGGACATGGCGGTCCGGTGCATGAGCCGGCCGCCTTCGTGCGCGGGCTGAGAACGCATCGCCGGCTGCGCGAACGGGCGATCATGGAGCGTCTGCGCAAGGGGGACGCGTCGATCGAGACGATTGTCGCGGCGATCTATCGCGACACCGACCCGCGGCTGCACGGCGCGGCAGCGCTTTCGGTGCTGGCGCACCTCGAGGACATGGTCGCGCGCAACCTGGTCACCACGGACGGCCCTGCCGCCATCGACGGCCGGTTCCGTCCGTTCCCTGCATGACTGGGCGTCTCAGGGATCGGTCCGGCCGATCATGGCGAAGTCCAGATCGGCGAGGAATGCTTCGGTCAGCCGGACCGTCGTGCCAAGGTCATGCGCCACGTGCGGCATGCGGGCGCGCACGTCGATGAAGCTTGTGTCACCCTCGTCGGCGATGCGAACCACGAACCGGACCGGCATGTGCATCACCGCGATGCGGTGCTCGTAGCTGACATGGATTTCGTCGTCGGCGCCGATCCGGCCACGACGCTCCAGTTCGCGCCAGCGTTTGGCTTCGGCCACTTCCGCGACCGCCGACAGAACGGAATCGAGCGGCGCATTGTATCGCAAACCGGCGAGGCCCGCTGCCGAACCCGAACCAGTCCCGGCCTCGGACGCGGCCGTCCGCGTCGGCGCCTCATCGGCGAACGCCGGTGGATCGGCGGGATCGGTCGTCGCTTCGGCAACCGCGGGATGCTGAAAGGCAAGCGCCACCGCAACGCCCAGCGGCGCCAGCACCGGCAGCATGAGGAACACGGCCCAGGCGATGCGTCGCCCGCCCTTGGAGCCGCGCACCCACAGGCTGCGCATACCCGCCAGCACCAGGACCAGCGTGAGCAGGCTCAATAGCGCAAGCACCGAGAGTGCAAGCACGAATGTGGGCGTTGCCATCATTCCGCCGCGATGGGCCAGAAGCGCCACGATCACGAGAACCGGGCACAAAACGGCGAGCCGCAGCGCCCAACGCGCGGAACGCGAAGGCGGCCGGCTGGGCAGGCTTGCAATGAACGTCACGATGCCCTCCCCTGCTGCGGCACCGGTTCGACACCTGACGGGACGCGCGACTCAGGCGCCATGACCGATCACTTTGCGTTACCCAAAAGCGGGTCAATGTGTAAAGCGATTGGCCGTCTCATCCCGATTGGTGCCGCATTGGGAGGTTGGGCTGCGCGCCACGCGGGCTGCGTTTGGAGTAAAACGATGAGCTTGCATGACACCGACATGACGCAGAACGCGCCGGCGGTCGATGAGGATCGGTTGGCGGAGTTGCAGTTGGCGCTTGGTCTTCAGGACATCGAAACCGAGGGATTTGAGGCGGGTGTCCGTCGCGCATGTGTCGCTGCGGGCTTTGTGTTCCTGTTCGACCTGCCCACGATCGACGACAGCCAGATCTCGCGGGTGGCTGCTGCGGTGACCGAGAGCGCCGATGGCGCACCGGTCTTCGCCTATGTTTCGCTATCGTCCGACGACGAAGCGCTGCGCGTTGATGATGAATGCATGGCGCTCGATCACGCCGAAGCGGTGGCCAGCGCTTATCTCGATCTCATGGTGCTTCACTAGGCGCATCCTCGACGTCGGCGGCGCGCGCGCGGATCGCGGCCTGTGCCGCTGCCAGACGCGCGACGGGCACGCGGTAGGGCGAACAGGATATGTAGTCGAGCCCGAGCTGCTCGAAGAACGCGATCGACTGTGGATCGCCACCATGCTCACCGGTGATACCGGTCAGAATGCCGGGATTGGCCGACCGGCCGCGATCGGCGGCCAGACGTATGACCTCGCCCACGCCTTCCAGGTCGAGATTGATGAACGGGTCGCGTTCGATCACGCCCTGTCGCAGATAGTGCGACAGGAAATGCGAGGCGTCATCGCGCGAAATGCCAAGCGTCGTCTGCGTCAAGTCATTGGTGCCGAACGAGAAGAAGTCGGCGGCACCGGCGATCATGTCGGCACGGATCGCCGCGCGCGGCAGTTCGATGATGCACCCGACCAGATGCCGGATCGGCACGCCCCGCGCCCGCTTGATGTCGTCGACGATCGCATCAAGCCGTTCGCGCAGCACACGCAGTTCGGCGTAATAGGCCACGAGCGGGACGACGATTTCGGGCACGATCGGCGCGCCTGACCGTTCGCCGGCGACGATTGCCGCCTCGATGATGGCGCGCGTCTGCATCTCGGCGATCTCGGGATAGCAAAGCGCCAGTCGCACGCCGCGGTTGCCAAGCATTGGATTGGTCTCATGCAGTTCCTCGGTGCGGCGACGCATGTCATCGCGCGGAACGCCCATCTGGTCGGCGACCGCGTCCAGTTCGTCCGGGTCGCGCGGCAAGAACTCGTGCAGAGGCGGATCGAACAGACGGATGCAGACCGGCAGGCCCGGCATCCGCTGGAATAACTCGATGAATGCATCGCGCTGCAGCGGGAACAGGCGATCGAGCACGAGCCGGCGGGCGCGCTCATCGGGTGCCATGATCATGCGCCGCATGATGTCCAGGCCGCCGCCCTCCAGAAACATGTTCTCGGTCCGCACCAGACCAATGCCCTCGGCGCCGAACCCGCGCGCGACCTCGGCGTCGGCGGGAAGATCGACATTGGCCCGCACGCGCATGCGCCGGGCGGCATCGGCCCAATGCATGAGTTCGGCAAAATCGCCCGTCAGCGGGCGCTGTGCCATCGGCAGCGCGCCAAGGAAGACCTCGCCAGTCCCGCCGTCGAGCGTGATCAGTTCACCCTCGCGCACGGTCACGCCGCCAGCGCTCATCGTCCCGGCAGCCATGTCGAGGCGAATGCCGCCCGCCGCCGTGATCGCCGGCTTGCCCATGCCGCGCGCGACGACGGCGGCGTGCGAGGTCATGCCGCCGCGCGTGGTCAGGATGCCCTGGGCGACGGCCATGCCGTGAATGTCGTCCGGGCTGGTTTCGTTGCGCACCAGGACGACGGCGCGCCCTTGCGCTGCCTCTTCCTCGGCGCGGTTCGGTGAAAAGACGACCGCGCCGGCGGCCGCGCCGGGCGAAGCCGGCAACCCCGACGCGAACACCTGTCCCTTCGCATCGGGATCGATATGCGGGTGCAGCAGTTGATCAAGCGTCGCTGGATCGACGTGCATGACCGCTTCATCGCGGCTGATCGTGCCTTCCCGCGCAAGATCGACCGCGATGCGGATCGCAGCGTCGGCGGTGCGCTTTCCGGCCCGCGTCTGCAACAACCACAAACGCCCCCGCTCGACGGTGAACTCGATGTCCTGCATGTCGCCGAAATGGCCTTCGAGCCGGTCCGACAGCTGCTTTAGCTGGTCGAACGCATCGGGCATGTGCTGCGACATCGAAACGCCGGACTGCACACCGTTGGGCTGGAGCGGATCGGGGGTGCGGATGCCCGACACCACATCCTCGCCCTGGGCATTGACGAGGAACTCGCCGAACAGTGTCTTCTCGCCGGTCGACGGATGGCGTGTGAAGGCGACGCCGGTCGCTGAATCGGTGCCGGCATTGCCGAACACCATCGCCTGAATGGTCACGGCCGTGCCCTGATCGTCCGGGATGGCGTGCAGCGCCCTGTAGGTCACCGCGCGCGGATTGTTCCAGCTGCGGAAAACCGCGCCAATGGCTGCTTCGAGCTGGTCATGGACGTTCTGCGGAAACGCCTCATCCATGTCGCGCTCGATGGCGGTCTTGTAGGCATCGACCAGCGCACGCAACGCATCGGCGCCGAGCGCATCGTCGCGATCGACCCCGGCATCATGGCGCGCGGTTTCCATGAGATCCTCGAAAAGACCATGCTCGACGCCCATGACCACGGTGGCGAACATCTGGATGAAGCGGCGATAGCTGTCATAGGCAAAACGGGCGTCGTCGGTCTCGGCCGCCAGCGCCCTTACCGTTTCGTCATTGAGGCCCAGGTTCAGGATCGTGTCCATCATGCCGGGCATCGAGACCAGCGCGCCCGACCGCACAGAGACCAGCAATGGTTTGGAGCCCGATCCGAAGTCGCGGCCGCTGGCCAGTTCGATCGCGGCCACGCCTGCGCCGACTTCGCCGACCAGCCCTTCGGGCAGACGACGCGCGCCGGACAGATAAGCGCGGCAGGCCTGCGTGGTGATCGTGAAGCCGGGCGGCACCGGCAGGCCGATGCGGCTCATTTCGGCAAGGCTGGCGCCCTTGCCGCCGAGCAGGCTTTCGTCGATCGGCGCGCCGGATTCCCCGCCCTGCACGAACGAATGCACCCACCGCTTTTCAACAAAGGCGCGCATGCGACCCCTCTCCACGGGCGCCGTTGTAGTGCATTGCAGCATTTTGCGCCATGGGGCCTTTGGCTGGGGTGCTGGCTCCGTCCGACAGGACGCCCGGTGAAGCGTCTGCGCTGCGATCAGCTGGCTTCGCGCAACTGCTCGGCCGCGCCCAGGTCAACCGACACGAGCTGGCTGATTCCCTGCTCCGCCATCGTCACGCCGAACAGGCGGTTCATGCGCGCCATGGTGATCGGGTTGTGGGTGATCAACACAAAGCGCGTCTCGGTCGAACGGGCCATTTCGTCCATCAGATCGCAAAAGCGCTCGACATTGTGGTCATCGAGTGGCGCATCGACCTCATCGAGCACGCAAATCGGCGCCGGATTGGTCAGAAACACCGCAAAAATCAGCGCCAGCGCGGTCAGCGCCTGTTCACCGCCCGAAAGCAGCGTCATCACCTGCGGCTTCTTGCCCGGCGGGCGGGCAATGATCTCCAATCCCGCTTCGAGCGGATCGTCGCTCTCGACAAGCTGGAGTTGCGCGGTGCCGCCACCGAACAGATGCGTGAACAGTCGCGTGAAATGGGCATGCACATCGTCGAACGCCGCAAGGAGCCGTTCGCGGCCCTCCCGGTTCAATGACGCAATGGCGCCGCGCAGTTCGGCGATCGCCGCCAGAACATCATCGCGGTCCGATGTCAGGGTGTCGCGCCGTTCGATCAGTTCGACCTGTTCATCCTCGGCGCGCAGGTTGACCGCTCCAAGCCGTTCGCGCTCGATCTTGAGCCGTTCGAGGCGCCTTTCCAGCGGCTCGATCTCAGGCAGGGTATCGTCGTGTCCCAGTCCGGTCGCGGCGAACGCTTCATGCGGGGCACAATCGAGCGCCTCGGTGATGCGCGCTTCGGCATCGGCGCGGCGCGTCGCACACGCTGCCAGACGTTCCTCGGCACGGGCGCGCGCCTCGCGGGTCCGCGACAACTCGGCCATGGCGTCGGTCGCAGCCTTGTCCGCGGCGGCGGTGCTGGTTTCGGCCTCGGCCAGGCGGTCAGCGGCCTCCGAGCGGCCGGTTTCGGCCTCTTCGATCTGGCGGACCAACGCGCGCCGACGCGACGCAAACGCATCCGGCGTCTCGTCCATCGCGGTCAGGGCGCTGCGCGTTTCCTCAAGCCGGTCGCGCAGGGTCCTGATCTGCGCTTCAGCGCCAGCCGATCGTTCGGTCCAGCGTTGGCGATCCCGGCCAATCGCCTCCAGGCGCCTGGTGCGTTCAGCTCGCTCACGGGCGACGCTGGCATGTTCGGCGCGCGCCTCGGCCAAAGCCGCGCGATGGGTGGTCACAGTGGACAACAGCGCCGCGATGTTCCGGTCGAGCCCGTCGACCTCGGGCTCCGCCGCGAGCGCCGCATGGGCCTCCTCAAGCAGTGTCAGCGCCTCGGCGGCATCTGCCGCGTGACGGGCAATCGCATCATCCAAAATCGCCAACCGGCTGCCCATGTCGCCGGCGGCGCGTTCGGCGGCGGCGAGATCCTCGCGCGCCTGACGGGCGCGGTTCTGGGCATCGCGCAGCGCGGCGCGGGCGGCTGTCTCGGCTTCGACACCCGATCGCGTCGCCTGCCTGGCCGCGGCCAGACGATCCTCGGCGTGTTCGTGGACACGTCCGGCATCGCCAATCTGGAGATCAAGTTCGGCCAGACGGTTCTTGTGTGCAAGGCGCTGTGCTGCGGGCGTCGGCGCATCGGCGGCGGCAACATAGCCGTCCCAGCGCCACAGAGCGCCCTGGCGTGTGACAAGGCGCTGGCCCGGTTTCAGACTTGACGCCAACCGGTCACCTTCGGCTTCGGTCTCGACGATCCCGATCTGCGCAAGACGTCGCGCGATCGCAGCGCCACCGCGAATGTGGCCGGCAAGTGCCGCAACGCCACCGGGCAGAGCCGGATCATCGTCCGCCAAAGCCTTGCCCGACCAATGCACGGGCGCGCCGGCGTCGACGGGTATGTCGAGGTCATCGCCAAGCGCGGCGCCAAGGGCGACCTCGTACCCGCGATCGACGGTCAGTTGCTCGATGACACCCGCGAACAGGCCGCCGCCGGTGTCGATCAGCTTGGCGATGGCGCGTGCTTCGGCCTGCAGCGAATGCAGCGCTTCACGCGCGCCGGCGACATCGGCGGTCTTGTCCGCCTCGGCCTGGCGCGCTTCTGCGACCGCGCGCTCGGCACCGGCCGCCGCTGTCTCGGCATCGGCAACCGCTGTATCGGCATCGGTAACAGCCGCCGCCTTGTCGGCAGGGTCTGCAAGCGCTGCGATCCTGCATGCGATGGCGCCGCGCTCGGCCGTTGCGGTCGCCTGCTCACGGTCCAACCGTTGCCGCCGTTGTTGGGTTTCGGCGATGCGCCGCTCCAACTGTGTCCGCAACGCCGCCGTTTCCGCGCGCGCTTCAGTCGCCGCGGCGTGTTCGGCTTCGCTGGCTTCCAACTGAGCGCGCTGGGTTTCGACCCGCGCCGCAAGGTCCTGTTCCCGGCCGGCGGTACCGTCCTCGGCCGCAGCCAGATCGGTCTGCTCGGCCGCGAGCGCTGCAAGCATGTCAGCGTTTTCCGAGACCAATCGCTCTTCGCGCGCGATATCGGCAGTCAGTTGCGCCAGCCGTTCCTCGGTTTCGCGGCGGCGTGCGGCGGTGCGTTGCGCCTCTTCATCAAGCTGGTCACGGGCGATCGTCAGTCGTTGCAGCGCGGCGGCGGCAGCGGCGGCGGCGTCACGCAGAGGCGGCAGCGCTTCACGCTCGATTGCCTGCGCCTTGACTGCCTCCATCTGAGCCTGCGCGCGCTGCGCAACCTCAGCGGTTGTTTCTGACAACGCTGACTGCGCCTCGGCTTCGGCCGCCTTGGCCTGTATCCATTTGAGGTGCAGCAGCGTGGCCTCGGCCTGTCTGATGTCGCGCGACAGCGTGCGGAACCGGTTGGCCTGACGTGCCTGACGTTTGAGGCTGTCGATCTGCGATTCCAGCTCGGCCAGAACGTCTTCCAGCCGCTCGAGATTGGTTTCGGCGGCGCGCAGGCGCAACTCGGCCTCATGGCGTCGCGAATGCAGCCCCGATACGCCTGCCGCCTCCTCGAGCAATGCCCGCCGCGCCTGCGGCTTGGCCTGTATCAGCTCGCCGATCCGACCCTGGCCGACCATCGAAGGCGATCGGGCGCCGGTCGACTGATCGGCAAACAGAAGCTGCACGTCGCGCGCCCGGGCATCGCGCCCGTTGATCTTGTAGGCGGAGCCGGCCTCGCGCTCGATGCGGCGGGTGACCTGAAGCGCGTCCGCATCGTTGAAGGTCGCCGGCGCGCTGCGCGTGACATTGTCGAGAAACAGAGAGACCTCGGCGCTGTTGCGCGCGGGCCGCGTCGCCGAGCCGGAGAAGATCACGTCGTCCATGCCCGAGGCGCGCATGTTCTTGTACGAGCTTTCGCCCATCACCCAGCGCAGCGCTTCGACCAGATTGGATTTGCCGCAGCCATTGGGCCCGACAACGCCGGTCAGACCCTGTTCGATGATGAACTCGGTCGGTTCGACGAATGACTTGAAGCCGGTGAGGCGGAGCTTTTCAAAGCGCATCGCACCGCCCCCCGCACGGGCCGATGCGCGGCGCCCGGTTCAGCCGATCAGAGCAAGGAATCGATGATCGACGACATCTGCTCAACCGATAGCACCCCGGTGTATTTATGACCGTTGATGAAGAAGGTCGGCGTTGCGTTGACGCCAAACTCCTCCGCGCCGCGTATGCGCACGGCGTTGACATCATCCAGAAGCTGCTGGTCGGTCAAGCAGGCCTCGAAGCTCTGTTGTGAAAAACCGGCCAATCGGGCGATCGATTCCAGTTGCGCGCGCGCATCCTCGGCGCGGGACCATTGGCTCTGGCGCTCAAACAGCACATCGACCATGGGGAAGAAACCGTCATTGGGCGCGCAACGCGCCAGCATGATGCCGGCGGCGGCACGCGGATCGAACGGAAACTCGCGGATGATCAGGCTGGCCTGGCCGGTGTCGACATAGCGCTCCTCGATGGTCGGCCAGACCTGATTGTGGAACGCGCCGCACGCACCGCAGGTCATCGAGGCGTACTCGATGATCGTCACGGGCGCATCGGGGTCGCCCTTGATCATCTCGGGCAACGGTCCCGGCTCCATGAGCGCAGCCACATCGACGGTCGCTTCGGGCTCGATGGCCGGCGCACCGCCACCGGCCGTTTGACTGTCGGCCTCGCTGCATGCGGCCAGCGTCAAGCCGGCGCCACCGGCAGCAAGAAGTTGAAGCGCGAAACGACGGTTCAGAATGCGCGGTGCGGACATTGATCAAACTCTCCTCGCTGCGAAGCCGATCCGGGCTTAACGCAGGGAATCGGGAAGCAACATGGCACAAAACGTCCGCAGCGCCAAAGAACGATAAACTGTTCGTGATGACCGATGGGCGGGCTGGCCGCCGCCGTCGGTTGGCGCGGATCGGCGCGCGGTCCTATGATCGGGACTCCAATTCTTGCAGCCGACGGGGACGACCGATGGGGAACTGGCCCAAGCTGGACTATCAACGTTTCGCCAAGACCGGGGCGAGCCTGCACATGTTCACGCAGATGGTGGGCAAGGTGCGGTTGGCGCACAGCCCGTGGGTCAACCATTCCTGGCAGGTGCCGCTTTATGTCAATGCGCGCGGCATGACCACGTCGCTTGTCCCCGCCCGCCCACAAGCGATTGAAATCGCATTTGATTTCTTGGACCAAGCCGTCATCGTCTCAAGCACGAACGGGCAGGTGCGCCGCATTGCGCTGGAGCCGATGCCGGTTGCGGACTTCCACGCGCGCCTGGTCGCGGCACTGGAGGCGATCGGAGCCCCTTCGGCGTTTCACGGCAGTCCCAACGAGGTGCCGGACCCGGTCCCGTTCGCGCAGCAGACCGAGCCGGGCGCGTACGACGCCGATGCGGCGCAGGCTTTCTGGCAGGCGCTGGTCGACATCGACCGCGTGTTTTCGAAGTTCCGGTCGGGATTTCTGGGCAAGGTGTCGCCGGTCCACTTCTTCTGGGGCAGTTTCGACCTTGCGGTGACGCGCTTTTCGGGCCGCGATGCGCCGCGCCATCCGGGCGGCTTTCCGGCCCTGCCCGACCCGATCACGCATGAAGCCTATTCGCACGAGGTGTCGTCGGCCGGCTTCTGGCCCGGTGGCAACGGTGTCGAGGAAGCGATGTTCTTCGCCTACGCCTATCCGGCGCCGGACGGTTTTGCCGGAGCGCAGGTCGCGCCCCAGGGCGCCCACTTCCACGAACAGCTCAGCGAGTTCGTGCTGCCCTATGAGGCCGTGCGCAGCGCAACCGACCCGGACGCTGCATTGATGGCGTTTCTTGAAAGCACCTATATCGCCGCCGCCGATCTGGGCGGCTGGGACCGCGCCAATCTCGAATGCGCCTATGGCGAACCGGGGGTACCGAGGGCCCTATAGGCGTTAAGGTCGGCCGCAATCGGCAAGCCTGAGCCGAAGCTCGGGCACGCCTTGCGCGCCCAGGTCGAACTCCGGCTCGCGCTGGACGATTGTCCGGTAGCCCGTAGGCGTCGGGTCGCGATGCACGTGCGAATTCAGGTTGCGCACATCGATCACCCACGTCTCCGCAATACCGAAGGCGGCATAGACCTCCGGCTTGCGGCCCAAGTCGTAGGAACGGCTTGAATCGGCAATCTCGATGACGAGCAGGCAAGTGTCGCCACTCAGATCCTTGAGGTCGGTATCCTTGCCGTAGACAATGAAATCCGGTTCCATGAAACTGTCATCCGACAGCCGCAATGTCGTCTCCGGAATCACCTGATAGTCGGGCGTCAGCCCCGTATACAGCAGCGTGGCGAGCCACTGCTTCAACCGCTCGTGGCGGATGCCCTTGGGCGACATGGGCACGATCTCCCCGCCGATCAGTTCGAAGCGCTCGTCACGGCCGATTAGGCCGACCTCGACCATTCGCTCGACCTCGGCAATCGTAAACGCGCGGCGCGGCAGGCCATCGGCGGATCGGGTGACGTGAACGTTCATGGCCGGTCATATAGCATGAAAGCCGATGACCGTCAGCCGTGGCGAGGGGTCCTCAGCGCGGGCGCGGACGCGCAACGCCGCATTGGTTGTGAATTGATGCTCGGCAGTGTCCGCGTTGGCTTCGATCGCGGCGCGCGCGCTGGCACAGTCGGCTGCACGGGACAGCGGGATCATGGTCAAACTGCACGAAAGCTGGCGCGAACCGCTACAGGCGGAGTTCGACAGCCCCTACATGGCGGCACTCAAGCAGTTCCTTGTCGCCGAAAAGGCGGCCGGCAAGCGCATCTTTCCACCCGGAAGCCTGTGGTTTCATGCCCTTGACGCCACGCCGCTCGATGATGTGCGTGTCGTCATCCTTGGCCAGGACCCCTATCACGGGCCGGGTCAGGCGCATGGCCTGTGTTTTTCGGTGATGCCCGGCGTGCGCGTGCCGCCATCGCTCATCAACATCTACAAGGAGTTGCAGGCCGATCTGGGCATTACGCCGGTTCGGCACGGGCATCTGGAACACTGGGCCAGCCAGGGCGTCCTGCTGCTGAACGCCGTTCTGACCGTGGAAGCACATCGCGCCGCCTCGCATCAGGGCAAGGGCTGGGAACGGTTCACCGACGCCGTGATCCGGCTGGTCAACGATCGCGAGCGGCCTGTCGTCTTCATCCTGTGGGGGTCGTATGCGCAACGCAAGGCGGCGTTCGTCGATGCCTCAAGGCATCTGGTGCTGAAATCGCCGCACCCATCGCCGCTGTCGGCGCACAACGGGTTCTTCGGCTCCCGACCGTTTTCGCAGGCCAACGCGTTTCTGGAGGACAAGGGAATGGCGCCGATCGACTGGCGGTTGGCGGAGGCGGTCTAGGCGAACACGGCTACCCAACGCTCAGCCAATACCAAACAACCTCACAACCGGCTCCAGCCAGGCAAACTGCCGGGGAAACGTCTGCGTGAGCCACACGGCCAAAGGGGTTCCGCCCAGTGTGGCGGCAGCACCGAACTTCAGCACGCCAAACGCCAGCTTGACCAGCTGTTTGCCAAGCTTCTCGCATTGGTCCCCATACTCCGCCCTGATCCCGGCGCTCAAACGCTGCCACGTTTCTGCGCCAAGCTGGCCTGCCGCGCCCTTGACCCACAACGCCGCTCCGACCACGCGCTTGAGCGTGTTGTTGACGCTCTCCAAGAGATCGAAGGCCCGGCTCTCAACATCGGAGTTGACCAGCCGATCCTCTCCGACCGGGCTGCGCAATTCCGGAATGGCGTCGGCAAGCTGCTCGACCGCGTCAGCGATTTCCCCGTCGACGAACTCGGCAGCCAAACCCTCGCGGAGCGCGTCTGCCAACACGTTGCCCAGTGCTTCCGTGTGTTCCACATCGACGGCAGACAACTCTCCATCGGGGACCGACTTCTTGAACGCCTTCCAGGCCGGAAACCTGTCGACAGTCCGGGAGAACTGGAGACTGACCGCGCCCATGCGCGCGGCGGCCAAGCCGTCCCATTCCCGTTCGGCCGTCGCGACATAGGCTTCAAGCACGATCTCGTTGTGTGCGAAGGTGAAGAACTCCGCCTGTGACGGCACGGCCGAGGGTGCATCCACCGACAAACGCTGCAGGTAGGCGATGATTCGCGGATCGATGTTGTTTGAACCGGACAACTCATCGGCAAAGCCCGCGAGCAGGTGTTTGAGAGCGACCAACGCTTCATCGATGTCACCGGCCTTGAAGTCGTCTCCTGCCCGACCGCTTGGCAGCCGGAGGCGGCCCTCCCGCCATTCGGGTTCAATCGTGGCCGGTACGGTTGCGGGCAGTTCGACATCATCGGACGATTGCAGCGGCTGCGCCGCTTCCCACCCCAGTACCTCCGCCACGTCCTCCATGATCTCGTCGGGCGAGCGGTCTTCGGTGACAGACCAGAAGTCGTCGGGCTTGAGGGCGAGCGTGAGCCCTCGATCGTTGGCGAAGATGTTGCGCGGCTTGCGGTCGCGGCCATCGGGCAGGATCGCGGCATACCAATC
>CAZSFA010000028.1:22701-24429 GCA_964606055.1 uncultured Oceaniradius sp.
GCGATCACCCGCGCCCAGTCGATGGGCTTGTCTTCAAGCCACGCCTCAAGCTCGTCCCGCGATGAGATGGAGATGTCGTCGGCCACGTCCGGTCCCGCTGTTGCCCGCAAGCAATAGGCAAGCAACGCGGGCAAAAGACAAGACGCCAGCGTGCGCTTTACACGCGCCGGACGGACCTTTGGTGTTGACTTGCCGGGTTCGGGCGTTGCCGCGCCGGTCGGTTCAATGCTCGGGCGACACGTCCTGCGGGAAAAACCGGTCAACCGCCGCGCCGTCGTCCGACCCGGAATCGACCATCAGAACCGCATCGCCGGGGCGGGCGATCCGGGCCGCCAGCGCCAGCGCGTCATCACGCAGGTCGACGGTGTGAACGCGGTCGGCGGGCATTCCGGCGGCAAGCAGGGCCGACGTCAGCAATCGGGCCATCTCTCCGGGCTGGCGCCCCCGGCGAAAATCGGGCAGGTCAAAGGCGATCGCGATGTCATAGGCCGCGGCGACGGCCCGGCCCAAGGCATCGAAATGCGCATCGGGCCGGTTGCCCGCGCCGCTGATGCACATCAGCGTCCGGCCCGTGATATCAAACGTCTTCAGGATCCCGGCTGTCGCCGCGATGCCATGCGGATTCATCGCGTGGTCGCCGACAACCATGATCGGCGCGTGCCGATAGATGGTGAACCGGCCCGGATTGGCCTCCGCCCCACCCTTGAAGCCGGTCAGCCCGTCGCGGATGGCGCGTCCGGATGCGCCGAGCGCCAGACCGAGCGCCGCCGCCGCCATGGCGTTGGCGACAAAGGGGCGTGCACGCCCTTGCAGCGTGACCGGAATGTCGGCGATGCGCACCAGCGTGACAGGCGCGGCGCCGGGGCGCATGTGGATCATCTGCCCCGTGTCATCGGCGGTGATCGCCTCGCCACCTTTTGCCACGTGCGGCACCAGATGCGCGCTGCCGGGATCGGGGCTGAACAGCGTCACCTTGCGCGCACCGTACCGCTCGACGAGCGCCCGCGTGCGCGCATCGTCGGCATAAAGAACCACACGGTCGCGCGCCGCGTCGGTGACGCGCCGCTTGAGATCAGCCATCGCGTCGAGGCTGTCGATGCCCTCCTGGCCGATGTGATCGGCGCCAACGTTGAGGAGCGCGCAGGCCCGCGCCGGCCTTATGTACAAGCCGTAGCGACGCAGGCCGCCGCGCGCGGTCTCAAGGACCGCCGCGGTCGTTCGCTTGTCGGAAAAGATGAAGCGATGGCCGCGACTGCCGGCGCTGTCACCGGTGCGCACGACGGTGTCCCCGACCATCACATTGTCGGTGGTGGCCAAGCCGACCGTGTGCCCATCGGCCTTCAGGATGGCGGCGAGCAACCGACAGGTGGTCGTCTTGCCGTCCGTGCCGGTGACCATCGCCGTCGGCATGTGCGCGTAGCGCCAGCCGCGCACGCGCGCGGCGATGTGGCTGCGTATCAGCAGCCGGGCCCGCATCTTGGCGGACCTCAGCGCCGATCTATGCCAGGACATCGATCACCGGTGGGCGGCGAGCCGGCGCCTACTGATCGAGGAAGCTGCGCAGCTTTCTCGACCGGCTGGGGTGCTTGAGTTTCCTGAGCGCCTTGGCCTCGATCTGGCGGATGCGTTCGCGGGTCACCGAGAACTGCTGGCCGACTTCCTCAAGCGTGTGGTCGGTGTTCATGCCGATGCCGAAGCGCATGCGCAGCACGCGTTCCTCGCGCGGGG
>CAZSFA010000029.1:0-24418 GCA_964606055.1 uncultured Oceaniradius sp.
CCGTCAAGGAGATCACCGAACTGATCGCCGCCCAGCGCGGCTATGAGATGAACTCCAAGGTGATCCAGGCGGCCGACCAGATGGCGGCAACCGTCTCCAACGGTCTGCGCTAGGCGGGAACGATGATGCGGTGGCTCGCAGCGCTCCTGGTCACGGCCCTGACGGCGCCGGCGCTTGCCGCCGGTCCCTATGATTATGTGGTCGTCAAATCGGTCGTGTATCCCGGGCAGCCGATCGTCATCGAGAACACCGAAACGCGTCAACACACCGTCGTCATCCCCGACGACTTCCCGGTGCTGCGCGCGCCGGCCGACATTGCCGGTTTTGTGGCGGTTCGCACCCTGCTGCCCGGCCGCGCGATCGCGCCCGACATGGTGCGCGCGCCCCATGCCGTCGAAGCCGGCGGCGCGGTCACGGTCCGCCTGAATGAGGGGCCGCTGACCATCGAGATGAAGGCCGTGGCATTGCAGGACGGCGGCGTGGGCGAGGCGATCCGCGTGCGCAATCCCGAAAACGGCCGCACCATCTGCGCCGTCGTGCGTCAAGCCGCCATGGTCGAGGTGTGCTGATGTTGCGTGCCTTTCTCGGCCTTTGCATGCTGGCGATCGTCGTCGTTGACGCGCACGCCGCCGCCCGCATCAAGGATGTCGCCGTCCTGCAGGGCGGCCGCGACAACCAGTTGATCGGCTATGGCCTCGTCGTTGGCCTTCAGGGCACCGGCGACAGCCTGCGCAACGCGCCGTTCACCGAGCAGTCCATGCGCTCCATGCTCGATACGCTTGGCGTCGCCACCGCCGAGGGGCGCGCGCGGCTGCGCAACATCGCCGCCGTGATGGTGACCGCCAACCTGCCGGCCTTTGCGACCTCGGGCACGCGCATCGACATCACAGTCTCTTCGCTGGGCGATGCGAGTTCGCTCGGCGGCGGCCAGTTGGTGATGACGCCGCTCCTGGGCGCGGACGGCCAGATCTATGCGGTCGCGCAAGGGCCGGTTTCGATCTCCGGTTTCACCGCCGAAGGCGCCGCCGAAACCCTGACCCAGGGCACGCCGACCGCGGGTCGCATCGCCGGTGGCGCGATCGTCGAGCGCGAACTGCATGTCGACTTCGACCGGGAAGGGGCGTTCCTCCTGCAGTTGCGCAACCCCGATTTTTCCACTGCAATCGCCATCACCGACGCGATCAATCAGTTCGCGCGCACCCGGTTCGGCATGGCGACCGCCACCGAGATCGACGCGCGCACGGTACAACTGCGCAAGCCTGACGGCATTTCGCCGGCCCGCTTCATCGCCGCCATCGAGAACCTCGAAGTGGTGACCGACACGCCGGCCCGCGTCGTCCTGGACGAGAAATCCGGCACGGTGGTGATCGGCGCAGACGTGCGTGTCTCACGCGTCGCGGTCAGCCATGGCGCGCTGACGGTGCGGATCACCGAGGCGCCGCGCGTTGTCCAGCCGCGCCCGTTCGGCGAGGGCGAGACGGCGGTCGAGGAAGCGACCTTCATCGACGCGTCGCAGGAAGGCACGCAGATCGGCATGATCGACGGCGTCGACCTGCAAAACCTTGTCGAAGGACTGAACCGGCTCGGCGTGACGCCGCGCGACATCATCTCGATCTTGCAGGCGATCAAGAGCGCCGGCGCGCTCAACGCGGAACTGGTTGTGCAATGACAAAGCGTAAGCTGAAGCGTACCGAAAAAGAACCCGTCACCCGTCGCCGTCTGGCGTTGGGCCTGGCGGTCGCTGCCGCCGGTGTGCCGACATTGGCCTCGGCGCAGGCGCCCGCGCAGATCGGCTCGGACATCGAGGTGTTCTGCTCCAACATCGCCGACGAGGCGCGCGAGCGTCGCCATGCCATCCAGCGCCAGGAACTGGAAACGTTGCGTGCCGAGATCGAGACGCGCATCGACGCGCTGGAAGCAAAGCGCGCCGAGTTCGAGATGTGGGCAAAGAAACGCGAGGAGTTCGCCGAAGCGGCCAGCGAGGGGCTGGTTCAAGTCTATTCGAGCATGCGCCCCGATGCCGCCGCCGCGCGCATGGAGGAAATGCCCGCACAACTGTCGGCCGCCCTTCTTGGCAAGCTCAAGCCGCGCAACTCCGCCGCCATCCTCAATGAGATGACGCCGCGCGAAGCCGCGCTGATCACGCAGATCATGGCCGCCGTCGGCGATACGGGCATTTGAGATGGGCGCAAGCGTTCATATCCGTCTTGCGGGCGCGATCCTGCTGGCCGGTCTGTCGGTGGCCGGATGCGGCATCACACGCGATCTGGGAAAGCCACCTGAGATGTCGGCGGTGGGCGCCAGCCTGCACGGCGCGCTTCCGCCGTCCAGGATCGAACCCAAGTATCCCGGTCCCGCGCTGAACAAGTATTCCACCTGGGATGATCGTCAGGCCAACCTGTTCACCGCCCGCAAGGCGCTGACGCGCGGCGACACGCTGACGGTGAACATCGAGATCGAGGACCGGGCGCGGCTGCGCAGCGACTCGGCCCGTTCGCGCACCACCGGTCGGACATGGACGCTGGGCGGCGACTACGATCTGAACGGGGTGACCGGCGCCGGCTCGGGCAACGCCAATCTCGGCGGCCAGACCGATTTCGACGGCACCGGCTCGACCTCCCGGTCCGAGACGATCAACCTGCGCGTGGCAGCGTTCGTCGTCGACGTGCTCGAAAACGGACATCTGGTCATCAAGGGAACGCAGGAAGTGCGCGTCAACGCCGAGATCCGGGTGTTGACGGTCGCCGGCATCGTGCGGCCCGCCGACATCAATCCTGACAACACGATCGATTATGACCGCATCGCCGAGGCGCGAATCTCCTATGGTGGTACCGGGCACATCGCGGAGATGCAGCAGCCGCCCTACGGGCAGCAGCTGATCGACCGGCTTTCGCCCTTCTAGGAAAGGACGCCGCCGGTGGCAGCAACCGCACATGACGATGACGACGACGATGCCGGCGGCTCGCCGATCACCGCCGTCATCTTCCTCGTCGTCGCAGCGCTGACCGCGGCTGGCGCAGGCTTTGGCGCGGGCAAGGTGCTCTTTGCGCCGATGGTGCCCGAAGCCGCCATCGCGTCGACCGGGCAAGGACAAGCGACCGATGACCATGGCGATGATCATGCGGCGATGGACGCAAAAGACGGCGCCAAGGGCAAGGGCGGCCACGGCACGGGCGACCTGCAGGTGCCCTTCGACGATCTCGGCAAACTGAAGATCGTCGATCTTTCGCCGGTGACCACCAATCTGGCACCGCCGAGCCAGACCTGGGTGCGGGCCGAGTTTTCGCTCGGCATCGACGGCGAGGCGGACGAAGCCGTCATCGCGCAGATTGAGAGCGACATCGTCGCCTACCTGCGCACCGTGCGCCAGCAGTCGGTCAGCCATCCCAGCGGCTTTCAGCATCTTCTGGCCGACATTCAGGATCGTGCCGCGCTGCGGTCCGAGGGCGCGGTCAAGCGGGTGTTCGTCAAGGCGCTGTTGTTTGAATGATGCGCGCGCGCTTCACCGCAATCATCGTCCTTGCGCTGTTGCTGCCCGAAACGGCATCGGCGCAAACGCTGGACGGTCTGGCGCTGCCCGACAACTTCGCCGGGCTGACAAGCGCCAACATCATTCAGCTGTTTGGCCTGATCACGGTCCTGTCGCTTGCGCCGGGGCTGTTGATCATGGTGACGAGCTTCACGCGCTTCATCATCGTCTTTTCGATTCTGCGCACCGGGCTTGGCCTGCAATCGACGCCGGCCAACATCATCCTGATCTCGCTGGCTCTGTTCATGACGTTCTACGTCATGTCGCCGGTCTTTGATCGCGCCTGGCAGAACGGCATGCAGCCGCTGATCAACAACCAGATCGAACAGGAGGAAGCGCTGGCCGAAATCGTCACGCCGTTCCGCGAGTTCATGCTGGAGAACACGCGCGACCGCGATCTGAACCTGTTCACCGATCTGGCGCGCGAGCGCGGTCAGGACGTGGTGGTCAACGGCAGTGTCGATCTGCGCGTTCTGATTCCGGCCTTCATGATCTCGGAAATCCGCCGCGGCTTCGAGATCGGGTTCCTGGTCGTGTTGCCGTTTCTGGTCATCGATCTGATCGTTGCGACAATCATCATGGCCATGGGCATGATGATGCTGCCGCCATCGGTCATCTCGCTGCCGTTCAAGATCCTGTTCTTCGTCATGATCGATGGATGGAACCTGCTGGTCGGCAGCATGGTCCGCTCGTTCATATAGCGTTAACCAATTTCGTTATCCTTGGGTGACGTGCAAGGGGCGCGTGGCGGGCTGGCATGAGGCTTCAGGAATTCTTAAAAATTCCAAGCTACTAAACCGATCAGAAGCAGTGAGTGTCATATACGGGCATGGCATGACGCCACATCGCTGCGACCGGCGTACCGGAATGTCCCTTCGTGATCTTTGTTTTGGAAAGGGACAGCTATGTCCAGCATTTTGACAAACGTGTCGGCCATGACGGCGCTTCGGTCGCTCCAGCAGACCAACGATGCCATGAACGTGACGCAGAACCGGATCTCCACCGGCATGCGCGTCGCCGAAGCCGCAGACAACGCGGCCTACTGGTCGATCGCCACCACCATGCGATCCGACAACTCCGCGCTCGGCACCGTTCAGGACGCGCTGGGCCTGGGCGCTTCGAAGGTCGACGTCGCCTACACCGGTATCAACAGCGCCAAGGAAGCTGTCGACGAGATCAAGGTCAAGCTGGTCGCGGCGCGCGAGCCCGGCGTTGACCGCTCCAAGATCCAGTCCGAAATTGCGCAGCTTCAGTCGCAGATCTCGGGCATCGCCCAATCGGGCGCCATCTCGGGCACCAACTGGCTGAACGTCGACTCCGGTTCGGCTGATTACTCAGCAACCACCGAAATCGTCTCCTCCTTCAACCGCGCCGGCGACGGTTCGGTCTCGGTCGGCACGATCACTGTGGATGCCGCCGGCATTGCCCTGTTCGACGCTGCGACCGACACCGACGGTTTGCTCGAAGGCGGAAGCGCGGCCCAGGCAACATCCGCTAGCGCTTTCGATTGGACGCAGGGTACGTTTGCCGATGGCGACAGCATCACGCTGGACGTCACCGTCGATGGTGGCAGCGCGCAGAATGTCAGCATCACGGTCGCCGACGCAGCCAACTTCTCGCTCGCCGATCTGGTTGCCGGCATCAATGAAGACATCACCGGTGCAACCGCAAGTGCGTCTGAAAGCGGCGAACTGGTGCTGACGTCAACATCCACCGGCGTCAACGCTTCGGTCGAACTTGGCAACTTCGATACGACACAGGCCGACACGACAACAGACGCAACGATCGGCTTCACGGCGATCGCCGAAGCGACCGGAACAGCGACCGGCGGCGGCATTCTCGACATCAACATCACCGATGCATCCAACGCGGACGTCGACTCTTGGATCAGCATCGTCGATGGCATGTCTGAAGCGATGACGACCGCAGCCGCCGACCTTGGTGCCGCCCAGAAGCGCATCAACATGCAGAGTGACTTCGTCTCCAACCTGATGGACGCCATCGACCGTGGTGTTGGTCAGCTTGTCGATGCCGACATGAGCGCCGAATCGACCAAGCTGCAGGCGCTTCAGGTGCAGCAGCAGCTGGGTATCCAGGCCCTGTCGATCGCAAACGGCAACGCACAGTCGATCCTGTCGCTGTTCCGATAGGATCAAGCCTCTCCATCAGCACGATCAAGGCCGCCTCCGGGCGGCCTTTTTCGTTGGCGCCTCATGATGGCACAGGTGCGTGCAATCACCTTCGCGCAAGCTTGGCCGGCTAGTCTCGGCGGCACGCGAAGGACATGGCCGTGCCCGATAACCTCAAATCTCTCGTTGCAAACCTTCAAGCGCTCGGCACCCGCCGGCTGATGCTGCTGGGAGGCGTCTTCCTTGTCGTCCTCATGGCGGTCGCCGCCGGATCGACGATGCTCAACCGGCCGGCCCTGCAGCCGCTCTATGTTGGCCTCGAACGTGACGATGTCACGCGCATGGGCCTGGCGCTGGGCGAGGCGGGCATTGTCTACGATGTCAACGCCGAAGGCACCACGCTCCTCGTCCCAGCCGGTCTGACCGGCCGCGCGCGCATGATCCTTGCCGAAAAGGGCCTGCCGTCGAGCGCCGGCGCCGGCTACGAGCTGTTCGATGATCTGGGCTCGCTGGGCCTGACCTCTTTCATGCAGGAGGTCACGCGCGTGCGTGCGCTTGAAGGGGAAATTGCGCGCTCGATCCAGACGATCAGCGGCGTCAAGGGTGCTCGGGTCCACGTCGTCATGGCCGAGCGCGGCAACTTCCGCCGCGCCGAGCAGGTGCCGACCGCTTCGGTGATCATCCGCTTCGACCGGGCCGGCATCGAGGATCGCGCCAATGCAGTGCGCCATCTGGTCGCCGCAGCCGTACCGGGCATGGTCGCTGAAAACGTCACCGTCCTGGACTCCGCTGGCCGGCTTTTGGCTGCCGGCGAAGATCCGCTCACCAACTCGGCCAGCAGCGCGATCGGCATTGAGGCGACGGTCGAAAACCAGGTGGCCGATGGCATCTACCGCGCGCTCGCGCCCACCCTTGGCAACTCCAACTTCCGCGTCAGTGTGCAAGCGCAGATCAACACGGACCAGCGGCAGGTCGAGGAGATGATTTTCGATCCCGACAGCCGCGTCGAGCGCTCTGTGCAGGTCGTGCGCGCCGAGGATTCTGCGACCGAGCAGCGCGAAGGCGATCCGGTGACGGTGGAGCAAGGCCTGCCAGAGGACCCGGCGGCCGCCGGCGGTGGGGCAACACCAAGCGCTGCCGAACGCAGCGAGCGGCGCGAGGAGACGACAAATTACGAACTCAGTTCGCGCCGAGTCGCCACCGTGTCCAACGGTTACAGCGTCGATCGGCTGTCGATTGCCGTCGTGGTCAACCGGGCGCGCCTTGCGGCCGCCGCCGATGGCGCGCCGCTCGATGCCGCCGCCGTCGAAGCGCGCATCGCAGAAATCCGCACGATCGCCGCCGCCGCAGCAGGCCTCGTCGACACGCGGGGCGACGTGCTGAGCGTCACGGCACTCGATTTCGTCGAGGGTGTCATCGAAGACGGCTCGACCGCGCCTTCGGTCTGGGCGTCGATGAACGAACATGTCGGCACGGTCATCAATGCGTTCGCCTTCATCGCCGTCATCTTCGCGGTGATTTTCCTCGCCGTCCGGCCGATGATCAATGTCCTGCGCTCGGCCGACTTTGCCGACAAGCTGGCCGAGATCGAGGGTGGCAACCCGGCTGCCATGCTTGCTTCGGCGGGCGGCGTCGGCCCCGAGGCGGCGGCTGCGCCGGCTTCGGGCACGCAAGCGCAGGTTGGCGCGGCCTACGCGGCCGGTTCGTCCGCCGCCGATCCCGCGCCACTGCAGGTCAAGCCTGCTCCCGAAGACCGCCTGTCGCTGATCATCGATCAGAATGAACAGCGCGCCGCCGCGATCCTGCGCCGCTGGATCAACAACGAGGTCGCCGAATGAGCCGTTCCGCCGGGTTCGAGGAACTGATCGACTTCGCCGCCGGCAAGTCGGACGGGGCGAGGCGAACGGCGCGCGCTTTCGTGCCGCTGCTGGGCGGGATGGATGAAGCGGCTGCTCCCGTCTTCGACCGTGGTCCGCCCGTCCCGGAACCGGAGCCTGAGCCGCCACCGATCGTTGAGGACCTGCCGCCGGTCGCACCGACCGGCGACGCGGCGGCCGCCAAACCGGGATCGGCCACGACGCAACCCGCCGAACCGGACATCCTTCCTCCCGCTCCATCGGCACCCGCCGCCGAGCCGGCGCCCGACCCTGCCGCCCTGACGGCACGCATCGAGGAGTTGGAGGCCGGGATCGTATCGCTCAATGAGCGCCACCTGTCCGAGATGACCCAGAAGGTCGCCCAAGCCATTGCCGCGCTCGGCGAGCGGGTGACGGCCGATGTCTCGGCCGAACTTGCCCTCGTCCTCGAAGATGCGCTGCTGACGCGGGCACAGGCCGAGGCCGTGTCGCGCTTCGCCGACGAGTTGGGTCAGTTGATCACCGTCGGCGGCGGCGCGCGTGTGACGGTCACGGGCCCCGATGCATTGCTTGACGCGCTGCGGGCGACCTGGAAAGGGCCCGCTCCCCTGCCTGAACTGATCGCCGGCGACAGCCTCGATCTGGTCGCGCGCATGGATGATGCGCTTTTGGCGACCCGCTTCGCGGCCCTGCGCGATGCGCTGTGCGGAGATGACGTGTGAACAGCGCCGAAGAGCATCAGGAAATCATTATCATCAAGCGCCATGGCGACCATGAGGACGGTCACCATGGCGGGGCCTGGAAGATCGCCTTTGCCGACTTCATGACCGCGATGATGGCGCTGTTTCTCGTGCTCTGGCTGGTCAATGCCGCCAATGAGGAAACCAAGAAGGCCGTCGCCAGCTACTTCAACCCGGTCAAACTCGTCGATCGCAATCGCAGCGTGCGCGGGCTCTATGACGCCCAGGGCATGCAGGAGGTCCAGTCCGAGCGCGTCGAAGGTGATCGCGCCAGCGCCGGCGCGAGTGCGGAAGATGGCGGGCTGGACGGCGAGGCCGAAGGCATCGGCCAGTCCGGCACATCCGACGAGGCGTTCTTTGCCGACCCTTATGAGGCGCTCGACCAGATTGTCGAGGCGCAGGTCGTCGCTGAACTGGCGGCGGCGGGCGGTGGCGACGGCGACTGGCAGTCGGCCTCCGATGGTGTCGATGTCGAGAGCTTCCTTGATCCGTTTGCGCCCGAGCGGTGGTCGGAGGCGCAGCGCGATGAAGAGGTCATGCCCGACATCCCGCTGAGCGGCGTCAACGACATGGGAGAACTGGCCACATCCGAACCGGCGCCCGAAACACCGCCGACCGATGCTCTTGTCGAGGGTGAACTGGGCAATGTCGCACTGACGCCCGAAATGCGCGAGGCGCTCGGCCTTGCGCAAGCCGACGTCGATGCGAACGCCATCGATGGTCCCGTCGATGCCATGGCAGAACTGCCGCCGGCGGACATCGCCGAACCGAACCGGACCGACCCCGATCAGCTCGACCCGCAGGATCGGATCGATCCGGTGGAAGCGGCGGCAGAGGAGTTGCGGGACCAGGTCAGCGAGGCGCTGCGCGAGGCGTTCGGCACCGACAGCGCGCTGCCCGACCAACTGACGATTGAGCCGCGCAACGGCATGGTGCTGATCTCGGTGACCGACAATCTCGAAATTCCGATGTTTGGCATCGGCTCTGCCGTCCCGTCCGGCCCGTTGGTGGTGGCGCTCGAACGGATCGGTGGCGTCGTCGCCACCCGGCCCGGCGGCATCCAGATCGAGGGGCACACCGATGCGCGCCCGTTCCGATCGGGCGAGTACGACAATTGGCGCCTGTCAGCGGCACGGGCACAGTCGGCCTTCTACATGCTCGTGCGTGGCGGGCTGGATGAAAACCGCATTCGCAAGGTGTCCGGCCTCGCCGACCGCCAGCTGGCCGATCCCGCCGATCCGCTGGGCGCGGTCAATCGGCGCATCGACATTCTGCTCGAAGTGGATGCGCAGCCGTGATGGGCCGCATCGTTCTGGTGTTTGCTGCATTGTCGACGGTGCCCGCATACGCCGAGCTGCCGACCGAACCGCTCAAGGCGGTGCAGTCGCTCCACCGCATTCAGGACCAGATCGCCGGCGGCGACGCGTCTGCGTTTGCCATGCAGACGCAGACGCTGAAGGTGATCGATGCGCTGTTTGCCAACATGCGCCTTGGCGCCCTTTACGAGGACGACACGCTGGCGGCGCTGCTGACCTACGCGGTCAGTGGCGGCAACCCGGCAACATTCGCCCGCGCCTACACCGTCCTGGACGAAGAACTTGAAGGCCGCGACAAGCAGGTGCTGGAAAACGTTGCGGCGGCGGTTTTGGGCAGGGCCGTCGACCCCGAGGCGGCGCTGTCGCCGCGCGCGATCGGCGGCATGCTCGGTGGCGGCGTGGCGCTCCTGTCTGCGATGCGCGCAAGGGACAAGCCGATCCAGATCCAGCTCCTCAATGATGCTCGGCTCATCGCGCCCGGCACGTTGATCGAGGAGTCGGCCCTCCGGCGCCTTGTCGCGGTGCATGCCGAAAAGAAGGCGTTCGACACTGTCCTGCGGCTGTCGAGCCGCTACGCGCGAACCTTCATCCGCTCGCCCTATGCGTCTGATTTTGCTGGCGATTTGATCCCGGCCGCCGCGGCAATGACCGAGCGGTCCCATCATGAACGGCTGGCGCAGGTCATCGCCTTCATGCCGGTCGAGCACAAGCGATCCATCGTCGGGCGGACCATGCGCACGGCGACCGTAGCCGGCAATTTCCACCTGGTACGCTTCCTTGAGGCGCGCTTTGCCGAGGAGGCGGACGCGCTCGCGGCGGTCGGCGAAGCGGCGCGGCCGGTGGCCCAGGGCGATCCCGAAGCGATGCGGCGGCGCCTTTTCGCGCTGATGGCCAACATCGCGACCACCGACCACGCCGATGTGAGCCGGCAACTTGCGGCCATCGATGAAAACCGGCTGGCGCCCGCCGACCGGCAACTGCTCGATGCGGCGCGCGCCATCGCCAGCGAGTTGACGCGGCCGATCGACGTCGCGCCACGGGCCTCGGCGAGCCCGGCAGCGGCTGCTGCGAGCCCGCCATTGCCCGCGCGAGATGGTGCGCAGCCCTTGCAGACGATGCCCGACCCGCTCCTGCCGCCGGGACCTGTCATGCAGCCGCCATCGCCGACGCTTGCCGGCGCATCGCAACCGGCCATGACCGGGCTGAACCCGGAACTGGATGGCTTCATCACGCAGACGCGATCGGTCCTTGATGCGGTCGATGCGATCCTCGAGGAGGCGGGGCCTTGAACGACATCGGATCGATCACGCCGCGACGCGAGGCGCCACCGCCAGCCAATGGTCTGACCGATAAGGGTCAGGCGGGCCGGCGCTTTGCCGAAGCCATAGGTAAGGGGGAGGCACGCGCGGCCGACGACACCGGTTCAGAGCGCGATAGGGGTCCGCAGGGGGATGTGCTGGACGGCTCGGAACAGCCGGCCAGGCGGCTTGGCGCCGAGCCGTATCATGGCGTGCAGGGTCTTGATGCGCGGCCTGACTCAATGTCTGAGGCGCGCGATCAAAGCGATTCAAAACAAACGACAATTCCGGTCTCCGCCAAAGACGCGGATGCCACGGCGCCGGTGCTGGCCGACCGACAGGCCCAAGCGTCCATGACGGATACCCGGGCCGACAAGACCGCTTCGGATGCCGCCGTTGCGGAAGGTGATGAAACCGCAACCGCGGCATCGGCCGATCGGACAGACCTGCTGATCGCTCAGGACGCTGAGCGCGCCGTTGTGCGAGGGGAGGCCACGCCGCTCGCTTCGCTGCCCTTGTGGTCGCTGCGGCCCGATGGCCGCTCCGATCAGGCTCGGCCAGACCGGGTGCAGCCCGGTCCGCATTTGGCCGCTGGCGGCGGCGCCGGCGCTTCCGTGGAACCGGCCGTCGCGCCGCCGAAGGGTTCGAAGGCGGAGGCAACCGGCGCCGACACAAGCACGTTGGTTGCCCGGAAGGACGCACCACCGCCCGACGCCAAGACCTCTGCCGCGCGCGAGGCAACCGACGGCGGCGCGCGTCCTGCAAATGCCGCGCAGCCTCAAGGACAGTCCGCCCAGCAGCCACAGCCCGCTGCGTCGCAAGCTGTGGCAGCGCAAACCCCGACCGGCGGCGAAACGCCCAAGCAGCCGGTTTCAATCGCAACCGTCGATGTCGCGCGCTGGATCGATTCCGGCGAGCAATCGCAAGCGATGCGCGAAACCGTCGCCTCTCACGTCGCCCGCGCCAGCCTCGCGCAGGCGCCCGGACAACCGGCGCCGGTCCTGCGCCTGCAACTTCAGCCGGTCCATCTGGGTCAGGTCAACATCACCATGCGGGTGGTTGGTGGCACGGTTTCGGTGCAGGTCGCGCCCGAAACCGAAGCGGCCGCCCAGATGCTGGCGTCCGATCGCGAGGCGATGACGACTGTGTTGCGATCGCTTGGCGGCAGCTTCGCCGGCGCGCAGGTGGAGATCGTTGGCGATGCCGCCGGCCGCACCGACGCCGAGACCGGACAGTGGCGCCCGTCGCCCGACGATGAACAGCGCCGCGACGGCACCGGCAACGGGCATCGACCATCCGGCGCGAATGTCGATCACGCGTTGGCTGATGGCTCTTCGGAGAACGCAAGGTCTGCGCAAGCGGCGGACGGGCGAATCATCATCTGATGGTAAACAGGTGGTTAACCGCCGGGGCCGCGCAAGACGATTGTCCGGTTGCGCCCGGCTTTGCGGGCTCGCGAATTTTGCGATTTGATTCGATGGCGTTGCGCAACCCCTGAAATATCGGGGGGTGAGCGGTATTGCCGCCCCGGTAGCTTTGTCGGTGTCAGTAGGGGACTGATTGAGCGGGCGACAACAATGATTGTTATAGTTGATGACCGTGACGCCGTACTCGAGGCGTATCACGGAATGTTTTCACGTATTGGGTACAGTGTCTTCGGGATGAATTCTCAATCGGTTCTCGATTGGATGGAAACTTGTCCTGACGACGAGGTCGAAACGATCGAATCTGTTCTTGTCGGTCAGATCGACGACGAGGATAGGCTGATCAACAAGCTTCGGGCCAAGACGCGTGTGCCGATCATCGCGATGCTCGAAACCGGGTCTCTCGACGAGACGCTGCAGCGCTTCGATGTCGGCGCCGACGATGTGGTGCGCAAGCCGGTGCATGTACGCGAGATCCTTGCGCGCATATCGGCGATCCGCCGCCGGGCCGAGGCATCCAAGACCTACATCGACTGCGGTAGGCTGCGCGTGTTCATGGATGGGCGCGACCCGCTGGTCGACGGCAAGCCGTTTCCGCTGCCGCGCCGCGAGCGCCGCGTGCTGGAATACCTGGCTGGCAACGGCGAGCGGCGGGCCTCCCGCGCGCAGGTCTACAATGCCGTCTACGGCGTGCTCGAGGATCACGTCGAGGAATGCGTGATTGAAAGCCACATCTCCAAGCTGCGCAAGAAACTCAGCAAGGTTCTCGGTGTCAACGTCATCGATTCGCGGCGCTATCTGGGCTACCGGCTGTGTCTGGAAGCGCTTCGCGAAGCCATGTCCGACCCTGTCGAGATCGCAGAGCAGCCTCGGGCAAGCTTGGCCGTGTAGCCTGCCTCGCAGCAATGCGAGGAAAGGGTCTGTGCGATGAGCTTGTATGGAATGATGCGCACTGGCGTTTCGGGGATGCAGGGCCAGTCGAGCAAGCTGGCCACCGTCGCCGACAACATCGCCAACGCCAATACCACCGGCTACAAGAAATTCGGCGTCGAGTTCTCGACGCTGCTCGTCAGCAGCCTGCCCAGCAGCCACAACTCCGGCGGCATCATCACCAGTGTGCGCCAGTCCGTGGACCAGCAGGGCGTGCTGCAGTTCACCAACTCGGCTCTTGATCTGGCTGTCGACGGCGGCGGATTCTTCGTGGTTCAGGATCGCGACGGCAATCCGTTCATGACGCGGGCCGGCTCGTTCATTCCCGACGGCGAGGGCCGGCTGGTCAATGCGGCCGGATACTTCCTCGCCGGCTACAGCTACGATGGCGGAACGCCGGCAACAATTGCCAACGGCATCGGCGGCATGGAGCTGGTGACCATCGACAGCAGCGCACTGACGGCAACGCCGTCGGAAAACGGCATCTTCAATGTCAACTTCCCCGCCGGTGCGGATGTGGTGACCGGCGATCTGCCGTCCGGCAACGCGGCGACCGCCGAGTTCACCCAGAAATCGTCGATCGTCGCCTACGGCAATCTCGGCGAGGAGGTCATCCTCGACGTCTACATGACCAAGACGGGCGCCGACACCTGGGAGGTCGCGGTGTTCGATCAGGCGCAGGGTTCGCCCGGCACCTCCTTCCCGTACGGCGCCGGACCGCTGGCAACGCAGACGCTCACGTTTGATGCGACAAGCGGCCAGTTGACCGGCTCGAGCGCGACATCCATCTCGATTCCCGTGCCCGACGGCCAGACGCTGTTGCTTGATGTCGCCGACAGCACCCAACTGGCGACCAGCTTCACCGTGGCCGATGTCAATGTCGACGGCAACTCGCCGGCCACCGTCGAGCGCCTCAGCGTTTCGGCGGACGGCACGGTCTTTGCCCAGTACACCAATGAAACGCTGGAGCCGCTGTTTCGGATACCGCTCGCCAACGTGACGAGCCCCGACAATCTGACGTCCCTTTCGGGCAATCTGTTCTCGGCCAATCAGCAGACAGGCGACGTGCGGGTCGGTTTCCCCGGTGATGGCGACTACGGCACCATCGTCTCGGGTGCCCTTGAATCGTCCAATGTCGATATCGCCGAGGAACTGACGGAGATGATCACCTCGCAGCGCAACTATACGGCCAACTCCAAGGTGTTCCAGACCGGTTCCGACCTGATGGACGTGTTGCTGACGCTGAAGCGCTAAGCGCGCCGGTTGATGCCATGATGGCGCTGCCAAGGACTGCCGGCGGCGCCCAACGGATGCAGGAATGACGCTCACAGCCGCCCTCAGGATTGCGCAGAGTTCGCTCTTCAACGTCTCCCAGCAGACGGTGTTGTCGTCGCGCAACATCTCCGAGGTCGGCAACGAGAACTTCGTGCGGCGCGAGGCGCGCATCGCGAGTACCGAGTACGGCGCCCGCATCTATTCGATCGGGCGGGGCGATGCGCCCGCGCTCTATCGCAGTTCGATCGCGGCGCTGTCGGACAGTTCGGCCCAGAACGTGATCGCCGGCGGGGCTTCGCGCCTCAACACGATCGTCAACGGCGTAGACAATCTCAGTGCGCCCACGACGCATATCGACCGGCTGCGCGAGGCGCTGCAAACCTACGCAACCGATGCGTCAAACCCGGTGCTGGCCGGCGCGGCGGTCGATGCGGCAGGCGAACTCGCCGCGAGCATCAATGCGGCCGCCCAAGGCATTCAGGACTACCGCGCCGAGATTGACCGGCAGATCTCCGCCGATGTCGGGCGGATGGGCGATCTGCTGGCGCAGTTCGAAGAGGCCAACAACGCCGTCATCGACGCCACCCGCACCGGCACCGACCCCAACGACGCACTCGACCGGCGCGACAAACTGGTCAAGGACCTGTCCCAGTACGTTTCGATCACGACGATGACGCGCGACGGCAACGACATGGTGCTGCTGGCGGGGCAGGGCATCACCCTGTTCGAGACCGTGCCGCGCGCCGTGTCGTTCGAGCCGACCACGGCCTATGCGCCGGGCGTTTCCGGCAACACCCTGCGCATCGACGGCGTGCCGCTGATTGTCGGCCAGGGCGCCAACACATCGGCCTCGGGCAGCCTTTCGGCCCTTGTTCAGGCGCGCGACGTTGTCGCCTCGCAATCGCAGGCACAACTCGACGAGATCGCGCGGGGGCTGGTCACCGCGTTTGCCGAGACCGATCGATCCGGCGGCGGTGGCGCGCCGCTTGCCGGCCTGTTCAGCCATGCCGGCGGGCCTGCGATCCCCGCAGCCGGAACGGTCGCGCCCGGCCTGTCGCTAAGCCTGACCGTGAACGCGGCCTACGATCCCGCGCAGGGCGGAAACGCTTCGCTGTTGCGCGACGGTGGCGCCAACGGGGCCGCCTACAATGCCAACCCGTCGGGCTTTGAAGCCTTTGCGGACGAGTTGCTGGCCCATATCGGCCGGCTCGATGCGCCGATGGCCTTCGATGCCTCAACCGGCATTGCCGGCGACAAATCGCTGGCCGGATTTGCCAGTGCTTCCGTCGGCTGGATCGACGCGCAACGCGAAACGGCGACGCGCGCCTCAGAAGCCAAGACCGCTTTGTACCAGAAGCTCTCGGGCGATTATCTGGCACAGACCGGCGTCAGCATTGACGACGAGATGGCCAAGCTGATCGCGCTCGAGCAATCCTATGACGCCTCTGCCCGCATCATGAGCGTCGTCGACGAGATGATGCGGACCCTCTTGGCGGCGGTGCGGTAAGCCATGCAGATCGGCAACCACATAGCGACCTTCGCCCTGTTCAACGGGCTGCGTGACACCACCGCGCGGATGCAGACGGACCTGACGCGCCTTCAGACCGAAGCGGTGACGGGGCGGCTTGCCGACGCCGGCCTGACCATTGGCGGCCAGTCCGAGCAACTGGTCTCGTTCAAGTCCGGCATTGCGGATATCGATCGGCTCAAGGACACCAATGCCGTCGTGCTGTCGCGGCTGGAGATGACGCAGCTGTCGCTTGGCGATCTTGGCACGGTTGCCGACGATCTCGTCCGCACGATTGGCCTTTCCCTTGGCGATGAGAGCCAGCGATCGGTCGTCGCCACCGGCGCGGCCGACGCCTTGGCGCAAATCGAAACGGCGCTGAACGTACAGCTGGACGGCGCCCATATCTTCGGCGGCATCAACTCTGGTGAGGCGCCGTTTGCCGGCCATGACGGCGGGGCGGGCGAGGCGGCGTTCGATACGGCGTTTTCGACGTTCTTCGGCTTTGCCAAGACCGATGCCGCTGCCGCTTCGATCACCGCAGCCGACATGACCACATTCCTCGAGACCGTTCTGGCGCCCGACATCATGGGCGCGGGCTGGGCCGCCAACTATTCGACGGCCACCAGCGAGGTCATCAATGCCCGCATCGGGCCCGACACCGTCACCGAGGCATCGGTCTCGGCCGATGAGGAACCGTTCCGGCGGTTGGCCCTTGCGGCCGTCGTCGCGCGCGAGATGCATTCGGACACCTTTGGCGCCGTCGGCCGGCAGGCGGCCGCTGAGTTCGCCTTGGCCAATGCGCGTCGGGCCAGCGGCGAACTTGCGGAACTGGCCGGCGAAACCGGGCTCATTGAGGCCCGCGTCGCGCGGCAGAACGAGGCCCTGACTTCGCGGCGCGATGTGCTGACGGGCCTCGTCAACAACCTTGAGGCCGTCGATCCCTACGAGGCTTCGACCCGCCTGAACACGCTTCTGACGCAGATCGAGGCGTCCTACGCGGCGACCGCGCGCATTCAGCAGATGAGCCTGCTGCGCTTCTTGTAACCGACACCGTTGATCCGGGAATACGCTTATGATCCGAGTAAACTACGCTGAAATCGAAGCCGATGCAGTCGCGGACTCGCGCCAGCGCGAGCGGCAACTGCTGGACAGCGCGGTTGAGCTTCTCGAACGCGCCGTCGCAGAAGGCCCGCACAGCATGGCGACCGTCGAGGCCATGCACTACTCGGCACGCATCTGGACGCATCTGTTGAACGATCTGGCCGGTCCGGACAACGACCTGCCCAACGAGTTGCGAGCCAGTCTGATATCGATCGGCATCTGGGTATTGCGCGAAGCCGATGCGGTGCGCCAGGGCGAGTCTGAAGCCGTTGGCGAAATACTGGATATTACAAAAATCATTCGGGATGGCCTGGTATGAAAGGCACTTTCAAAATCTTTCTCAAACCCAATGAAAAGATCTTCATCAATGGCGCGGTGATCAAGGTCGACCGCAAGGTCGGCTTTGAACTGCTCAACGATGTCGACTTCCTGCTCGAGCATCATGTGATGCAGGTCGACGACGCCAAGACGCCCCTCAAACAGCTCTATTTCATCATCCAGATCATGTTGATGTCGCCGGCGGAAAAGCCGGCCGCGCTGACACTGTACCGCGACTCGGTCACGGCGCTCTTGGCCACCTTCGAGAACGAGGCGATCATCACCGAACTGCACGCGGTCGATGTCTGCATTGGCGAGGACAAGCCGTTCGAGGCACTCAAGAAGCTGCGCGGCCTGTTTGATGCCGAAGCCGAAATCCTTGCGCGCCAGTCCTCCGCGCCGGTCCATGCGGCGCCTGCGCCGCGCGTTGCCCAGTCAGGAGCCCGATGATGACCGATGTCAGTGCCGTTTCCGCCGTGGGCGCCTCCCAGGCCAGCACACCCGCCAATCGCGCCAGCGTCGACTATGACGCCTTCCTGCGCCTGTTGGTCGCCCAACTCGAAAACCAGGACCCGACCGAGCCGATGAGCGACACCGAATACGTCGCCCAGCTCGCCTCGTTCTCCAATGTCGAGCAGAACACCCAGGTCAACGAAAAGCTCGACTACCTGATCTCGATGATGAGCATTCAGCAGGCCGGCACGATGATCGGCCGCACCGTGACATCGTTCGACGGCTCGATCTCCGGCACGGTCAGCGAGGTCAAGATCTTCGATGACGGCGTGATCGCGGTGCTCGAAGACGGACGCGAACTGCCGGTCGCCTCCGGCGTCACCGTCAGCTAGGCTTGGCACGGTTCCCGGGAGCGCCCAATCATGGCCGAAGCCGACGTTCTGGAAATCATCCAGCTCGCCATCTGGACAACGCTGGTGACATCGGGTCCGGCGGTGGCCGCGGCCATGCTCGTCGGCGTCGTCATCGCGCTCTTCCAGGCACTGACGCAGGTGCAGGAAATCACGCTCACATTCATCCCCAAGATCGTTGCGATCATGGTCACCATCGCCTTCACCGCCGCTTTCATGGGTGCGCAGATCGGCCGCATGACCGACGTTTTGTACGCGCGCATCGAAACCGGGTTCTAGCGCCGCCGCACCGCCGGTCAGCCCCGGACAAGCCACTCCGCCGATGATCGCACCATGAGCCGGGCCGTCGCCCGGCCACGGGCTTGTGGAGAGCGCATTGGCCACAGCGCAGTCACCGGCGCAGGCGCCGTCCTTTACGGGCAGCGACATCACGTTCGCGATCGGCATCATCATGGTGCTTTCGCTGCTGTTCCTGCCCATGCCGACCTTCCTGATCGATCTGGGACTGGCGGTTTCGCTGGCGTTCTCGGTCCTGATCCTGATGGTGGCGCTCTGGATTCCACGCCCGCTCGAGTTCTCCTCGTTCCCGACGATCCTTCTGATTTCCACCATGTTGCGCCTGTCGCTCAACATTGCGACGACGCGGTTGATCCTGTCCGAAGGCCATGCCGGCGTGGACGCCGCGGGCAGCGTGATCTCGGGCTTTTCGCGCTTCGTGATGAGCGGCGACTTCGTGATCGGGCTGGTCGTCTTCCTCATTCTGGTGGTGGTCAACTTCGTGGTCATCACCAAGGGGTCGACCCGCATCGCCGAAGTGGGCGCGCGGTTCACGCTCGATGCCATTCCCGGCAAGCAGATGTCGATCGACGCCGACTTGTCGGCCGGCACCATCGACGACAAGGAAGCGCGCCGCCGCCGCAAGGAGCTTGAAGAGGAGAGTTCCTTCTACGGCTCGATGGACGGCGCGTCCAAGTTCGTGCGCGGCGATGCGATCGCCGGCCTGATCATCACCTTCATCAACATCGTCGGCGGCATCGTCATCGGCGTCACCCGCCATGGCATGTCGATGGGCGAGGCGGCCGACGTGTTCACCAAGCTGTCGGTCGGCGATGGCCTGGTCAGCCAGATCCCGGCGCTGGTCGTGTCGCTGGCCGCCGGCCTTCTGGTCTCAAAGGGCGGCAATGACGGCTCGGCCGACAAGATCGTGTTCGATCAACTCGGCAACTACCCGCGCGCGCTCTATGTCGCCTCGGGCCTTCTTGTCGTGCTCGCCCTGATGCCGGGCTTGCCGATGCTGCCCTTCCTGCTGCTCGCCGCGGCGATGGCATCGGTCGCCTACCTGCGCCCGCTGTTCCGCGCCGCCGCCGAAGACCAGGAAAAGCAGGCGGCCGAAGCCAAGCGGGCCGAGGAGGACCGTGAGAGCCGCGATTCGATCAAGAACTCGCTCGCCGTGCCGGAAATCCAGCTTGTGCTGGGCAAGCAACTCGCCACGCAACTGGTGCCCAAGCGCGACGACATGGCCCATCGCATGAAGCAGATGCGCAAGCGCTTTGCCCAGCAATACGGCTTTGTCGTGCCCGAAGTGCAACTCGATGACGAGTTCGACATGCCGGCCAAGGCCTATCGCATCCGCATCTACGGCACCACGGTGGCCGAGCACGAACTGCGCATCGGCGAACTGCTCGCCTTTGCCGAGCCGGGGCAGATCGCCGGCATTCCCAACACAAAGGTCAAGGAGCCGGCGTTTGGCGGTGAGGCCCTGTCGGTGATGGAAACCTTCCGCGACGATCTGCGCCGCATGAGCATCCCGACCGCCGACAATGTCAGCGTCATCCTGACCCATCTCAGCGAGGTCGTGCGCAACAACCTGCCGCAATTGTTTTCCTACAAGGCGATGAAGGTGCTGGTGAACGATCTCGACCCCGAATACCGCAAGCTGGCCGAAGAGATCTGCACCACGCACACATCCTATCCGGGCCTTCAGGCCGTTCTCAAGCTGCTGCTCGCCGAGCGCGTGTCGATCCGCAACCTGCCGCTGATCATCGAGGCGGTTGCCGAGATCGCACCGACGACACGCAAGTCCGAAGCGATCGTCGAGCACGTGCGCGCCCGCATGAGCCAGCAACTGTGCGGCGATCTGACCATCGACGGCGTCCTGCACCTGATCCGGCTTGGCAACCGCTGGGAGCTGGCGCTGCGCGAAGGCTTGAAGCGCGATGCCGCCGGCGAGATCGTTCAGTTCGACATCGATCCGCGCCTGCTTGAGGAGTTCGGCGCCGCGCTCGGCCAGGAGATCGGCGGCCAGAAGCAGAAATACGACCGGCTGGCCATCGTCACCACGCCCGAATCGCGGCCATATGTGCGCATGATCGTTGAACGCATGCATCCCGACGTCGCCGTTCTGTCGCATCTGGAGATCGGCAAGGGCATCGAGATCAGGATCGTGGGCACGTTGTCGTGAAACCGGTGCGCGCGCCGGCCACATCCGGGGCCATGCCGTGACCGAACTGATTGGCGCCTATCTGACAGCCGGCTTCCTGCTGTTTTGCCGCATCGCCGGTGTCTTCATGGTGATTCCCGGCTTTTCGTCGGCGCGTGTGTCGGTTCGCATCCGGCTGCTCGCTGCAGTCGCCCTGACCTTGGCCCTTTTCCCGCTGGTCAGCGACGAGGTGCTCGGCCGCATGGCGTCGGATGACGCGGGCAATCTGGCGCGTGCGGTCTTCTCCGAAGTCGTGATCGGCGTCGCCATCGGACTGATCGTGCGCATTTACCTCTTGGCGCTCGAGTTCATCATGGCGACGGTCGCCATGTCGGTCGGCTATGGCGGCATGCTCGGCCCGTCCATCGAAGGGCCGGACCCACAGGCCGCGCTGACTGCGCTGGTGTCGTTCACCGCGCTGATGATCCTGTTCGCCGTTGATTTCCACCATGTGGTCCTGCGCGCCGCGCTCAACTCGTACGACGCATTTCCGGTCGGCAACCTGCCCGACACGCAGGTTCTGCTGTCCGATCTGGTCGACACGCTGGCCGTGACGTTTTCAATCGCGTTGCGGCTGGGCAGCCCGTTCATCGGCTTTGCCATCATCGCCAATGTGCTGGTGGGCGCGCTCAACAAGCTCGCCGTCCAGATCCCGATCTATTTCATCGCGTTGCCGGCGATGCTGCTGGGCGCGCTGTTCCTGCTCTACTTCAACCTGCCCTTCGTCCTGACCGTGTTCGGCGACGGCTTTGCCACGCTCTACAGGGGGATGTGAATGAAACGCTCGTCCGACGACATCAGGCGACTTGTGCGCGTCCAGAAGGCTGTCGCCGCCAAGGCCGAAGCCGAGCACATGCGCGCGCGCCGCGCGCTTGCCGAGACCGAGCGCGACATTGCCGAACTCGACGCCCATGCCGCCTCGACGCAGGTGCTGACGCTGCTTGACCTTTATGTCGAGCGCACCCGGCAGTTGGCCGAACGTCGTCAGGAGTTGCGTCAGCAGACCGACCATGCGCGCAACCGACACGCTGGGGAACAGGCAAGGCTCAAACCGCTTCAGGAGCGCGCCGTGAGCGCCCATCGCGCCGAGGAGCGCGCACGCGAGGACAAGGCGCTCGGCGAAATCCTGGACCGGCTGGCAGGCGGCGATCGTCAAGCTTCCCGCAAGCCTGAAGACCGATAATCGCTCCATGGAGATTGCACCGCTATCGGCCGTTGGACCGGCACGAACGACAAGCACGGCGCCTGCCGGCGGCCCGGTTGAGGCCGGCGCTTCGTATGCCGGGCTTGTCGATACCGAAGTGACGACCCGTTCGACGGCGCACACCATGGCCGATCCGGACGGCTGGCAGCAGCTTGAATCGCTGCTCGTCCAGCAGATGCTGCAACACGTGCTGACCTCGGAGACCGGCGGTTTCTTCGGTGAAGGGCTGGGTTCGGATTACTATGCCTCGTTCATGGCCGAGAAGATCGCAGGACAGGTCGCCGGGTCCATGGACCTTGGCATCGCCGAGCGGTTGGGCGGGCACTACAGCGATGGAGACGGCCAATGACCCCGTTCAATGCCAGCCCCAGCGCATCTGCGCATGACAACGCCCTGCACCTGATCGGCCGCATGACCGCGATCGTCGGCGATGAATGCGCCGCCTTGCGCGCCGACCCGAGCGCCGATCTGTCGCGCTTCGTCGAAGCCAAGAACCGCTGCATGTACGAACTCGAACTGGCGGTGCGTGCCGCCGGTGGACCATCGGGTCTGACCGCCGACGCGCGCAGCCGCGTGGCAACGCTGCACCAGGCGCTCGACGACAACGAACGCCTGCTCAAGGCCAACATCGCTGCCACTGGCGAAGCACTCGAACTGGTCGAGACGCTGTCGGGCGCGCGCACCGGCGATGGAACCTACGCCAATCCGGCCAAACCCAAGGGATATCTGTGATCATCCGCCTGATCACGGCGGTCCTGACGCTCGCTGCCTGTCTTGGCGGCATGTATGGCGCGCTTGCCCTTGGAACCGGCGACGGCGAGGCCGGCTACGCCAATGGCGACAAGAACGGCAAGAAGAACGGCATGCTCGGCGGCGAAGTGCGGACCGATTTCATCGCCGTACCGATCGTTCTGCCCGAGCGCATCGACGGCTACATCATTGGCCGCTACGTGATCGGCGTCGATCCCAAGGTCGGCCGGACGCTGGGCGAAAGCGCCGGCCCGTTTTTGACCCATGGTATCAACGCCTATTTCTACGCCCATGCCCAGGAGACGTTCTGGCTTGGCGGCGATGTCACCGTGCCGAAGATCGTCGACGGGCTGAAGGCGTCGATCAACGAGGCGGCGGGCGCGCCGCTGGTCGTCGATCTCGCCATTCGCCAACTCGATTTCCTGGAGACGGCCGAAGTGCGCCAACCGGTGATCTCCGTCGATCGCTGAGTGTCGTCGCAGACGCCTGTACTGCAGTCAGGCCGGCATGGTCAGTAGCCGCTGCCGATCGGGTCGTCCGGCACCGTCAGGAAGAAGTCAGCCTTGGTCACGATCGACGGTCCGGCCTCGCGGTTGCGCCGCTCGACACAGGCCCGTCGCGGATCGCGGTCTTCGCCGATGTCGGACAAGGCGCGGATCAGGCTGTCATTGGTGCGCGCGGCGGCGATCTGGTACTCGTTGTCGGAGAAGTTGTTGGGAAGGCTGGCACGCGCGGTCACAAGGCAAAAGCCGAGCCGTTCGGCCCCGCGATAGATGGGAATGGAGACCGGAACCAGTTCGGCCGTGCGGCCCGTCTGTCGCGGCGGTGCGTCCGGGTCGGCTTGATTGGCGCCCTGCATCAGCGAGCCGGGCGCGGCGCCCAGATAGACGCCGCCGATCGCCATGACCATGACGACGGTGGCCGTGATTGGAATGTCGAGCGCGCCCATGGCTGGTCCCGATGACGTTTCAGCGCACCTTGCGCTATCTGGCTTGCGCGAGGCCGGTGCCGGAACCGTCGATCAGATCGCCATGTCGTCGGCGTCGAAGAAATGCAGGTTTTCGGGCGTGAACTCCAGACCCACCATCTTGCCGCGCAAATCATCCGCGGCGCCCAGCGTGCGCACGATGATGCGGCCAATGTCGCCGCAGTCGACATAGTAGTAGGTGTCCGCGCCCAGATACTCCTCGACGTCGACACGCCCCGTGACCGTGCCGTTCTCCGGCTCGGTGATGTGGATGTGCTCGGGCCGAATGCCGAGCTTGACCGCCGGGCGGTCGCGCTCATAGAGGCCGCCGCCATTGCCCGGAACCTGAAACCGGCCGTCGCCGGTTGTGCAGGGCATGATGTTCATCTTCGGCGAACCGATGAACTGGGCAACGAACAGGTTGTCCGGTTTCTCGTAGAGTTCGCGCGGCGCGCCGACCTGCTTGATGACGCCGAAGTCCAGCACCACGATTTTGTCGGCCAGCGTCATCGCCTCGACCTGGTCGTGGGTGACGTAGATCATCGTCGTGCCGAGCGCTTCATGCAGCTTGGCGATCTCAAGGCGCATGTCGACGCGCAGCGCGGCATCAAGGTTCGACAGGGGCTCGTCGAACAGGAAGCCTGCCGGTTCGCGCGTGATCGCACGGCCGATGGCGACGCGCTGGCGCTGGCCGCCCGAAAGCTGCTTGGGCCGGCGGTCAAGATAATC
>CAZSFA010000030.1:0-1066 GCA_964606055.1 uncultured Oceaniradius sp.
TCGCGCGCCTTGAGCGCGATCGCGGTGGCGTAGGCGCTGTCATTGTTGGTGGCGATGACGATCCGTTTGCCCGGCAGCACGCCGTACATGCCGGCATAGCGCTGCGCGGCGGAGGCGAGCATGACGCCGGGCACGTCATTGTCGGCAAAGACGAGCGGGCGCTCGATGGCTCCGGTCGCAAACGCCACATGCCCCGCGCGGATGACCCAATGGCGTTCGCGCGGCTCGCCAGGGCCGGTCTGGCCGCGATGGTTGGCGACGCGCTCGACGGCGGCAAATCCCATGCCGTCGAGCGTACCCCAGACAGTCGTGCGCACGAGCAGGCGAACGTTCGTCATCGCCGACAAGGCCGTGATCATCGCGCTGATGTCCGGATCGCCCGACCAGTTCGCATACCCGCCAAGCGACGCGTCCGCCTCGCACACGATGACCTGCTGGTTGCGCCGCGCTGCGGTCAATGCCGCTTCGATGCCCGGCTTGCCCGAGCCGACGACCAGCGTGTCGCAATGGGCGTGCACGCGCTCATAGCGCGCACCATCGGGCACGGTTCCGGTGGCGCCAAGCCCCGCCAGACGCCGCAACTGGCGCTCATACGTCATCCAGGGGCGTATCGCGCTGGCAAGGCCGAATGTCGGCCCCATGAAGGCGCGGTACTCAAGGCCCGGCGCGGCCAGCACGCCCAGCGTCCGGCTCGCCGCCATCGCGTCGAACTCGAGGTTGGGATAGCGGTTCTGGCTCTCGCAGGTCAGCCCGTCATGGATCTCCAGTTCGGTCGCCGGCACGTTGGGCGTGCGCAGGCCATCGCCGTCGATGACGGTGACCAGCGCGTTGGGTTCTTCCATTCCGGCCGCCACGATGCCGCGCGGGCGATGCAGGCGCGCCGACCGGCCGACCACCACGACGCCGCTGGCCATCAAAGCGGACGCCAGCGTGTCGCCGGCAAGGCCGAAATACTGCTTGCCGTCGAAGACGAAGGTGACCGTCCTGGTCCGCTCGACGATCTTGCCGCCGTTCGGACGGCGATACCCGCTCATGGATCGGCCCCCGGATCGGTGGCGGTGGCATC
>CAZSFA010000030.1:1166-24226 GCA_964606055.1 uncultured Oceaniradius sp.
ACGGGCTGGCCGAGCATGAACACCGCCGCGATCGCATGGGTCGCCGTGTTGCGCTGGACGCGCAGATGCGCCCGACATCCGCCGACATGCTGCCAGATCTCGACATGATCGCCGGCCGGGTTCCTCCGGTCGTAGACATATTGCGCCCAGACCGTCTGCTCGTCGGCACCTGGCTGCGGCCGGTCGGCGGCGTTGTCGGCATCGCCGCGACAGGCGAACTCGTTCGCCGGGCGGGGGCCGCAATGGGGGCAGGGAATGATCACCGCACCCGAACCCCGCGCGATGCCGTGCCGGTCAGTTGAGCCATTGCATCGGCCTGGCCGGTGTTTCGTTCAGCACAAAGCCGCGATGGAACCGGTCGAGCGAGAACGGCGCTGCCAGAGGGTGCGGGCGGTTCTGCGCGATGGTGTGGGCGAAGCACCAGCCGGCAACGGGTGCGGCGCCGGCAGCCGACCGTCCCCAGCCGACGCTGAGATAAAGACCCGGGCGGGTCCCGGCGGTGATGATCGGGGCGCCGTCCATGGTCTCGTCGACCGTCTCCGAGCCCTGCGTCAACACTCTGAGGCGGGCAAGGGCGGGAAAGCGGCCGGTCACAGCGTTGGCCATTTCCTGCCTGGCGGTCAGGCTGCCGATGCGTGCGTACGAGTTGAACCGGTCGGCCGGGCCATCGAGAACGAGATTGCCGTGCCGCGACTGCGCCATGCGGTATCGATCATCGCCCAACACGACGACCGGATCGAGGCAGCGCTTGACCGGCTCGGTCGCAAGGCCCTGCAGGGTTCGGGTTTCGATCGGCAGGCGCTCGATACCCGCATGTCGTGCAAGCGGGCTTGCGCCGCCGGGCACCGCGATGGCGATCTTGCGGCCGTAAATGTCCCCGCGTGACGTGCGCACGCCGGTGACGCGCGCGCCATCGAGGATGAGGTCGGTGACCTGGCAGTTCTCGACGATGTCGACACCGCGCCGGTCGGCGGCGCGCGCATAGCCCCAGACCGTTGCGGTGTGGTCGGCCAGGCCGGCTTGCGACTGCTCAAGTCCGCAACTTGCCCGGTTCTGGCCCCGGTCGGAGACATCGAGCGCCGGCAGGGCGGTCTTGAGCGACTGGGTGTCGAGCATCCGTGCGGGCAGGCCCTTCAGCGCCATCGCATTGCCGCGCGCGGCGAGCGCGTCCTCCTGCCCGGGCGTTTCGACCAGCGTGATCGCGCCGCGCTGGCTGTACATGACGTTGAAGCCCAGTTCGTGCGACAGGTTCTGCCACAGTTTCAGGTTTTGCGCGTGCAGGTCGATGTTCGCGTCCAGCCGTGGTTCGGCATGGACGATCGCCGCATCATGGGCGCGATCGTCGGCGCCCAGCCAGCCTGCATCGATCACCGCCACATTTTGCTGGTCATGCTCGCGTGCCAGATAATAGCCGGTCGCGACCCCAAGGCTGCCGCCGCCGATGATGACAACGCCATAGGCCGGCTTGGGATCGGGACTGCGCCAAAAGGCGCCGCGTTTTGATCGGCGCTGCGCGCGCCGTGAGACCTTGGAGGCTTTGGGCTCCGCCATGGTCCGATTACCCCTCGTCGAGCCGCCGGCTGTTGGATATGCAGGCGCGGCCGGTCGCGCGTGTCACGCGGCCATTGCGGCATAGCTACGATGCGGCGACCCCGTGCCGCAAGCTTTGCACCATGGCTGGCGTTCACCAATTGTGTTTGTCCGATTACAATTTGCAGCCAACGGGTTTATGCGATGGTTATGAGCATGTTGCGGCAAATTGTTTTCATATTGGCAATGGTGCTCCTGTGCGCGGTCGCGACGGCGCAACCGGACCCGATGTCGGGCGAGGAGCGCGTCGATGCGCTGACCGCCCAGGTCGAGCGGCTGGCCGTGCTGTTCGCCGTCGCCGAGACCGACGATGGCGCGCTGGTCGAGTTGGGCTCGGCGCTCAGCGCAATCCAGGACGATCTGATCGATGCCGGCGCCGACCTTACGCCGCGGCTGTCGGAGATCCGGACACGGCTCGATCAGCTCGGCGTGGTGCCCGCCGAGGAAGAACCCGAACTGATCGTCGAGGAGCGCATCGCGCTGAGCGAGGAGCGGGCGCTGATCAACCGGCAGATCGGTATCCTCGAGGAACAATCGATCGCCGCGCGCGTGTTGGCGGACGCGGTCGCCGAGCGCCGGCGCACACTGTTCGCCGAAACGCTGGCGCGACGCTACGATCTGCGCGAGGCGTTCGGCCCCAATCTGTGGACCGACCTTGCCCAGCGCGCCCGGTCGCTTGAGCGGCGTGTGCGCAGTTGGGCCATCGCCAGCTGGCGTATGGAGCCAAGCGTCGTGTGGAGCGGATTGGCGCTGATCGTCTTCCTTGGCGCGATCGCCGCGCTGGCCCATCGGCGGCTGCGGCCGGTCTGGAGCGTACGCTACCGCGGCGAGGGCGAGCCGCGCAGTTTCGAGCGGCTGGCAAACGCCTTCTGGTTCACCTTCCTGCCGACCGTCTTGTTGTGGGGGTTCCTGATCCTGTCGCTGCGCGGCCTTCAGCAGATCGGGCTGTTGCGGCAGGACATTTTCGACATCGCGTTCAGCCTCGCCTGGGGCACGGCGATCATCTATCTGGTCTGGCGCCTGTCGCAGGCCATGTTTGCGCCCCGCGCGCCGCATTGGCGCCTGATCAAGGTCACCGACAGCGCCGCCTGGCGGCTTGAAGTGCTGACCATGCTGATGGCGCTGGTCACCGTGACCGACTCGGTCGTGGCGCAGATCGAGGCGGTCGTCGGAACCTCGTTGTCGATCACCATCACGCGCAGCCTGATTTCGAGCCTTGGCGTTGGCGCGCTCCTGCTGATCGTTGCGTTCGTGCGGCCGTTTCCGCCCCGGCACGAGGCCGAGCGGGCGGCGCCCTGGCCGGTGTGGGTCATCTGGTCGCTGATCATCGTCGGCGCGGCGCTGATCGGCGCGGCGCTGGCCGGCTATGTCGGTTTTGCCCGGTTTGCCGCCCAGCAGATCGTGGTGACGGGCGCGATCCTGGTGACGATGTATCTTGGCCATCTGGTGGCCCGGTCGATCGGCCGCGACGGGGGCCTGCTGGAATCGGGTCTTGGCAGACGGCTGGCCGAACAGCACAAGGTCGGCGAAGCCGTCATCAACCAGCTCGGCCTGATCGCCAGCGCAGGGCTGACATTCGTGGTCCTCGTCATTGGCGTGCCGATCCTGGCGCTGTTCTGGGGATTCCGCTGGGCCGAAATCCAACTCGCCGTCTACCGGTTCTTCACCAACATCACCGTCGGGTCGGTGTCGATCTCGATCACGTCGATCGCCATCGGCGTTGCGATGTTCGCGCTCGGCTTCTGGCTGACGCGGCGTTTCCAGCGCTGGCTCGACGGCAGCATCCTGGAACGCACGCGCGTGGAGGCCGGCGCGCGCAACTCGATCCGCACGGCGGTCGGCTATCTGGGCGTTGCGATTGCGGCGATGATCGGCCTGTCGGTCGCCGGCTTCAATCTCAGCCAGATCGCGCTGGTCGCGGGCGCATTGTCGGTTGGCATCGGCTTCGGGCTGCAGAACATCGTCAACAACTTCGTCTCGGGGCTGATCCTGCTTGCCGAGCGGCCGTTCAAGACCGGCGATATCATCGAGGCGGGCGGCTATGTCGGGGTCGTCACCAACATCAATGTGCGCGCCACCGAAATCCGCCTGTTCGATCGCAAGACGCTGATCCTGCCCAACGCCGAACTGATCAACCAGCCGGTGTCCAACTGGATGCACCGCAACACGCTGGGGCGTGTCGAAATCCGGGTGGGGGTCGCCTATGGCAGCGACGCGCGCAAGGTGCACGATGTGCTGTTGGCGATCGCCGAGGGGCATCCGGACACGCTGTCCAATCCCGAACCCTTCGTCGCCTTCGACAACTTCGGCGACTCCTCGCTCGACTTCGTGCTCTACGCCTATCTTGCCGATGTGACGCTCGGGCTTGGCGTGCGCACCGAACTGCGCATGCAGATCCTGGAACGGTTCGCCGAGGAGGGCATTGAAATCCCGTTCCCGCAGCGCGATGTGCATCTGCGCATGGTGGGCGACAAGGCGCCGCCAGCGCCGATGGCGCCCTATGTGCCCGGACCGGTGTCGCACGGGCACGATCCCGAGGTCTTCGATTCCAACCCGCGAGGTGGCGATGATGACTGAACGCAGAGGCGTTGGCGCCGCGCGTTGGGCGGCGTTGGCATTGGCATCGGCATGGATGATTGTCGCGGTCGCGACTGTTCCGGCAATGGCGGCCAGTGTCACAAATCAGGACAGCGAAGCGCAGATGCTGATCGTCACCGAGCGCGGCATCAAGACCGAGGTGGTGATCGCCGGCGGCGAAACGATGGTGATGTGCCCGACCGGATGCTTCATCACCACGCCCAATGGAGATCGCGCGGTGCTGCGCGGCGGCGAAACGATCGACCTGATCTCGGGCGCCGCCGTCATCAACTGACCACGCTCGATTTGCCGGCATTTGTCTCAAAAGATGTGGCGAACTATACGTTCCGGTAACCACTGCCGCCAAATGAGCGTGGTTTATGGCCCGTTAACCGCTCTCGTTGACCGCATTTTGCCGCCGATTGCGCTATTGAACGTCCCTGTTTCAAGCACCAGCCGCAGGGGTGACGTTCATGGACGCCCGCGTCAACGATAGCGCCATCGCGTTGGCCGTCGATCTGGACGGCACGCTGATCGCCGGTGACCTGTTGTGGGAATGCGCCTTCCAGCTTGTGCGCCGCAACCCGCTCTTCGTGTTCCTGTTTCCGCTGTGGCTTTCGCGCGGCAAGGCCCGCTTCAAGCACGAAGTGTTCAGCCGCGTCGACATTGATCCTGCCGCGCTTGCCTACCGGCCGGAGGTTTTGGCGTTTCTCAAGGCGCAAAAGGCGCGCGGGCGGACGCTCGTTCTGGCGACGGCCAGTTGCCAGCACAAGGCCGACCAGATCGCTGCGCATCTGGGCGTGTTCGACCACGCGATCGGATCGACCGTCGACATCAACCTGAAATCACGCGCCAAGCGCGAACGGCTGGTCGCCGACCATGGCGATGCCGGCTTCGACTATATCGGCAACAGCGGTGACGACGTTGCGATCTTCGAGGCGGCGCGCCGCGCGCATCTGGTCGCGCCCGATCGCGCTGCGCGCGCCTGGGGCGAAACCCATGGCGGCATGATGCTCTCCGACCCCGGGGCGGTGACGCTCAAGGATGTCGCCAGGATGCTGCGCGTCCATCAATGGGCCAAGAACTCGCTGATCGCGGTGCCGATGGTGCTCGATCACCGTTTGTTCGATCCGGCGGCCATCGTGCTGGTCGCGGCGGCATGCGTTGCGTTTTCGCTGCTCGCATCGGCCGTCTACATCTTCAACGACCTGTTCGATCTGGCGATGGATCGCCAGCACCCGACCAAGCGCAAACGGCCGCTGGCCTCGGGCCGCATCGACCCGGCGACGGGCGTCAAGGTCGCGCTCGGCCTGATCGCGCTGTCGCTGGTGATCACCGTCATGCTGCCGCCGATGTTCGGGCTGGTTCTTGCCGCCTATCTGGTGCTGACCACCGCCTATTCGATCAAGGTCAAGCGTTGGCTGCTTCTGGACGTTCTGACGCTCGCCGGCCTTTACACGGTACGCATCATCGCGGGCATCGCGGTGATCGGCGCCGAAGCGTCCTACTGGCTTCTGGCGTTCTCGGTGTTCTTCTTCCTGTCGCTGGCGCTGGTCAAACGATACGTCGAGCTCGACCATGCCAAAATCTCGGAGAAAGAGCGGCTTTCGGGGCGCGGTTACCGCCCCGAGGACAAGGAGGTCATCGCCCAGGCCGGCATGGCATCCGGCTTTGCGGCGATCGTGGTTCTGGCGCTCTATCTGGACAGCGAGGCCGTTCACCAACTCTACCAGCATCCGTGGCTGATCTGGCCGATCTGCCCGCTGGTCCTGTACCTGATCATGCGGATCTGGATCCTCGCCAAGCGCAAGGAGTTCAATGACGATCCGGTCGTGTTCATCGCCACCGACTGGCGCAGCCAGATCATGATCGCGTTCGGTGCGCTGCTGATGGCTTTTGCCGGGGTGTTCGACATTGTCCCAACCGCGCTTTGACAGTTTCGGCCGGCTGGACCGGCATGCGCGCGCGTCGACCGGGTTCGACGCCGCACTGACCGCGCTGCCGGGTGCGCCGGCCGGCGCGTTCCTGCCGTTCGGCAATGGTCGGTCCTATGGCGACAGCTGCCACAACGGGGCAGGGGCGCTGGCCGATGCGCGCGGGCGCGCCGCGATCCAGGCTTTCGATCCCGAAACCGGGCTTGTGGACGCCGAACCCGGCGTCATGCTGCATCAGATCATCGATCACTGCGCGCCGCATGGCTGGTTCCTGCCGGTGACGCCGGGCACGCGATTTGTCACGCTTGGCGGCGCGGTCGCAAATGACGTGCACGGCAAGAACCACCACAGGCGCGGTACGCTTGGCTGCCATGTCGAGGCGCTGACGCTGGTGCGGTCCGATGGCGTGCACCACCTATCGCGCGACGGCGATGATCCGCTGTTCGCCGCCACGATCGGCGGCATGGGCCTGACCGGGTTCATCACCCACGTCCAACTGCGGATGATGAAGGTCGGCTCGCTCGACGTTGTCGAGCGCCTGACACCGTTTGCCGATCTTGGCGGCTATTTCGAGATGGCTGAACAGGCCGATGCCGACAATGAATATGCGGTTGCCTGGCTCGACCAGCTTGGCGGCGGGCGCGGCGTCCTGATGACCGCCAACCATGGCGCCGACGCCATGTTCGAGACCGGCCGGCACTCCGCAAGGGTGTCGGTGCCGTTCGATCTGCCGTTTTCGGCGCTGAACCGGTTGAGCCTGCGCGCGTTCAATGCCGCGTTCCGCCTTTCCAAGGTGCGCAAGGCGGGCGCCGACCGCGTGTCGCCCTGGCAGGGCTACTTCTATCCGCTCGATGCGGTCGGCCATTGGAACCGGCTCTACGGGCCGCGCGGCCTGTTCCAGCACCAGAGCGCGATCCCGTTCGATGCGGCGCACGAGGCGATTGCCGCGCTGCTCGCGGCCTCGCGCGCGGCCGGGCAGGCGTCGTTCCTGACGGTGCTGAAGCGGTTCGGCACGGTCGCGTCGCCGGGCCTGATGAGTTTTCCGGTTCCCGGTTACACGCTGACGCTCGACTTTCCCAATCGCGGCGCGGCGACACTGCGGCTGCTCGATGAACTCGATGCGATCACCGTCGAGGCAGGCGGGCGCGTCAATCCCTACAAGGATGCGCGGATGGCGCCTTCGACGTTCGCGGCTTCGTTTCCGCGATGGCGGGACCTTGAGGCGCTGCGCGATCCGGCGATCTGCTCGGACTTCTGGCGGCGCACGGCTCATCGCCTGACCGAACCAGGTGATCGCTCGAACTTTAGCGATGCATTTGAACCAAATCTAACGCGGGCCGGTTACCCCGGTGTCGCGGCGGGCCAGACGGGGATGAGATGAAATATCTGGCATTCATTCTGTTCACCGTGGCGACCAATGCCGCCGCGCAACTGATGCTCAAACAGGGCATGATGACGCTGTCGCCGGCGGTGCTCGGCCAGCCCAACATCGTCTTCAAGACGCTGATGATCGTGTTCTCGCCCTGGGTGTTTGCCGGGCTTGCGACATTCGTCATCTCGATGGCTTCGCACATGTTCGTCCTGTCCAAGGTCGATCTGTCGTTCGCCTATCCGTTCCTGTCGCTGGCTTATGTGCTGGTCGCGGTGCTGGCCTGGCAGTTGTTCGGCGAGGATCTGGGCGTCTACAAGATCGCCGGCATCGCGTTCATCTGCATCGGCACGGTGCTGATCGCGCAGTCGGGTTCGCCGCTGTCCGAGCCGCGTGAAGCGACGCAGACCAGCCAGACACAACCTGTTTCCAATCCGGCAACGTCCAACCCCGATGAGGCGCAATCATGAAACACGTCATCTTTGGCGGCGACGGCTTTGTCGGCCGCTATCTTGCAAAGGACCTGACCGAGCGCGGTGAGAGCGTGATGGTCGCCGACATCGCCAAGTCGGATCTGCCGCACTACGCCTCGGCCGATCATGTGCATTGCGACGTGACCAACTCGGCATCGGTGGCCGCAGTGCCGATCGACGCCGACGACATGGTCTACAACATGTCCGCGATGATGCTGTCGCCGATCCAGAAGCGCATCGACCGCTATCCGTTCTTCTACCCGGTCAACACGTTCGGCGCGGCCAACATCATGTCCCATGTCGCCGCGTCCGGTGCGTCAAGACTCGTGCAGTACACGACCGACATGGTCTATGGCCGCACCGTGCGGACGCCGCAGGACGAAGCGCATCCGATCGAGCCGCTCGGCCATTACGGCGCATCGAAAGCGGAGACCGAACGGATCGCCGATGATTGGCGCAAGCGCGGCATGGACATCACCATCATCCGGCCCCGGCTGATCATCGGGCCCGGGCGGTTGGGCATTTTGGCCAAGCTGTTCAAGCTGATCGATCTGAACCTGCCGGTGCCGATGATCGGCTCGGGCAGGAACCCCTATCAGTTCATCTCCGTGTATGATTGCGCCGAGGTTGCACGGCTGGCCTGGGAGAAGGGCGTGCCCAACGGCGCCTACAACCTGGGTTCGGACGATCCGCCGCCGGTGCGCAAGCTACTGGGCGACCTGATCAGGTCGGCCGGCTCGAAATCGGTGCTGGTGCCGACGCCGGGCTTTGCGGTCAAGTGGACGCTGGCCGGCCTCGACTGGCTCAACATGCCGCTGATGGACCCCGAGCAGTATCTCATCGCCGACGAATACTGCGTGCGAGACACGACGGCGGCCAAGCGCGATTTCGGCTGGACGCCGAAGCACCGCGATGAAGACATGCTCGTTGCCGCCTATGCCGAATACAGCAACTCCACCAAGGGCGCCCCGGCCGACGATCTCGCCGCCGTGCCGGCTGAATAGGAGACGCATATGCTTGATTTCCTGACCAAGAAGAAGCCGGCAGCTACAATGCCGCCGACCGAGACGCCGATGCCCTCCGCGACGCCCGCTCCGGTCGGCAAGCCCGATCTGATGTCGGTTGCCGATGCCAAGGCGATGGGCATCGACGAGATGACCGACCTGTTCAAGGCCCATCTCAATCCCGGCCAGTTGCACTTCATGAAGCTGCTGGGCTTTCACAAGATCAAGATCGAGCGCGCCGAGGGCATGGAGTACATCGACCAGGACGGTCGCCGGATCCTCGACTTCTTCGGCGGGTTCGGCTCGCTGGCGCTCGGCCACAACCATCCGCGCATCATCGAGGCGCGCAAGAGCTTTCAGGACGAGCATCGCCACGAGATCGCCATGGCGTTCATGTCGCAATATGCGACGGCGCTGGCGCACAACATCGCCGCCTGCTCGCCGGGCGATCTGGACATGGTGTTCCTGGGTTCGTCGGGTTCGGAAGCGATGGAAGCGGCGCTGAAGGTCGCAGAACGCGCCGCCGGCCCCAAACGGCCCAAGGTCGTCTATGCGGAAAACTCGTTCCACGGCAAAACCAAGGGCGTTCTTTCGATCACCGACGGGCCGCTCTATCGCGGCGAGTTCGCCCTTCTGGGCGACAATGTGAAGGTTCCCTTCGGCGACATCGAAGCGGTCGAAGCGGCCTTCAAGGCGCATCCGGACATCGGCGTGATCTGCCTTGAAACGATCCAGGGCGGCGGTGGCATCATCTCGGCGCCGACCGAGTATTGGCGCAAGCTGCGCGCGCTGTGCGACGCCTACGACGTGATCTGGGTGGCGGACGAGGTGCAGTGCGGCTTTGGCCGCACCGGGCGCTTTTATGCCTTCGAGCATCATGGCGTTGTGCCGGACGTGACCGCGCTTGCGAAGTCGCTGGGCGGCGGCAAGTGCGCCATGGCGGCCATGATCGCCAAGCGCGACATCTACATGAAGGCCTATGGGTCGCCCAAGACGGCGCTGATCCACGGCCCTGCAACGTTCGGCGGCATCGGCGAAGCCTCGGTGACCGCGATCGAGGCGATCAACGTCCTCTACGAGGAAGGTCTGATCGACAACGCGGCCGAGACCGGCGCCTACCTGATCGGCGAACTCGAACGGCTTGGGGCGAAATATCCCAAGATCATCAAGGATGTGCGCGGGCAGGGCCTGATGGTCGGTCTTGAGTTCCACGATTTCTCGCAGACGTTGCCGGCGGTGATGCGGCCGGCGGTGGCGGTGCTCGACGACAAGCTCAAGGGTTCGCTGTCGGGCTTTGTCGGTGCGCTGATGCTGCGCGACCACGACATTCTCGTCGCGTTCACCGAGTACAACCGCAACGTCATCCGCCTGCAGCCGCCACTGATCTGCACGCGCGCCGACGTCGATCGCTTCATCGCCGGTTTCGATGCGCTGCTCGACCGCGGGATCGTCGCGATCGTGCGCGACTTCATCAAGAGCCAGGTGAGCTGACGGAGCGGCACGATGGTCGGAACCGGGCGGTTCGTCGAGGAGTTCAACATAAGGCTGCTCGCCGTCGGCGAGTGGCTGGCGCGGTTCGTCGCATCGTGGACCGGCCTGTTCGGCCTTGCACTGATGCTGGCCATGAGCGCGGCCGTCGCCATGGTCGCCTGGGTCTTTCCGATCAACAATTGGGACATGCTGGCCTATCTGGCAGCCGCCCATGAAGCGCCGGGCATTTCGGCCCAGGCGCTGCACGCGCACGCCTATGAAACCGTGCGCGCCAACGTCCCCGAAGGCGATTTTCTGGTCCTGACGCAGGATCGCGACTACCGCATCGCTCAGTATGCCGATCCGGCCGCCTTCTTCTCGATGCTCGGCTTCTACCGGGTCAAGCTGCTCTATGTCGAAGCGATCGGCTGGGCATCGAACCTGGTCGATCCCTTCACCGCGCTGCGGTTGATGTCGGTGATACCCGCCTTTCTGACCGGCCTTGTGGTGACGCTGTGGCTGGCGCGCGACCGGGTTCTGCATCTGGCGCCGCTGGCGCTGGCGCTGTTGATGGTCACCCAGTTCGGCACGGTCGCCCGCGAGGGCACGCCCGATGCGATGTCGACGATGTTCTTCGTTGCCGGTGTGCTGGCGTTCATCGCGCGCCGCGAATGGGCGGCGGCGATCCTGCTCTATCTGGCGTTTCTCGCCCGACCCGATCACATCGCCTATCTGGGCGTCCTGATGGTGGTGGCGGTGTTCGTCCGCTCGTTTTCATGGGGCGTCGCGGCGGCGTTCCTAGCCGCGCTCGTCACCTATTTTCCGATGACCCAGGCGATGGACCATCCCGGCTGGTGGGTGCATTTCTGGTTCACCAACATCGAATATGTGCACACGATCGACGGGTTCGATCCGGACTTCTCGCTCGCTGCCTATTTCTACGTTCAGGTGCGCGTGCTCGTGCGTTCGCTGGTCGATGAAAGCTGGATCGCGGTGCTGATCCTTGGCGGGTTCGCCTGGTGGCTGATGGCCTTGCGCCGCATCCATTTCGCCAGTCGCGAGACGGCGATCCTTGTGACGACGTTCCTTGCGATCGGCGCCAAGACGGTCATCTTCCCGCTTTATGACACGCGGTTCTACCTGCCCTATCTGCTCGTCTTCGGCATGGTGCTGATCGGCGCGATGCGCGATCTGCGCCTGTTGCCCGAGCCGCCGCCGGCGGTCAGCCGCTGAAGGCGGGCGCCAGGTCCGGCTTGACGAACGCATCGTAGCACGGCGTGACCGTTACCCGGACATGGTCGTCAAGCGCGGGCCGGTAGAGCACCAGCAACTCACGCGCATTGTCCCGGTAGGGGCATTGCGGCTCCAGCACGATGTCGGTGTCGGCAATCGCGGCCAGCACATCGGCATCGGGGCGTGGAACGGCGCGATAGGGGTCGGCGCCGATCGCGATATGGCGCGGTGCATCGGCATCAAGCAGCCAGGCAAACGGATTGGCGAAGTCGAGCGTCATGATCGTCTCGAAGGTGAGGCCCTGCGCGCGCAGGGCATTGAGGCGTGTCACAACGTCATCGGCGTTGCGCAACAGATTGGTCTGAAAATCGTGCTCCGAATAGAGCACCTGGGCGGGCAGTTCCCGGGCCATGGCGAGCGCGCGCGTCGCTTGGCGGTGGGCGACAAAGTGGGCCCTCACGCGGTCGGCGCGTTGGAAGAAACGGTCGCGCACCGTCACGCGCCCCAGCGGGCCGAGATTGTCATGGACGAGCGGTGTCTGCCGGGCCATGGCGAGCGTCGCGCGGGCGCCGTGCTGGATGGTCTGCACGAGCGGCGGCACGATGGTGCAGGCGGCAAGCAGCGCGATGATTGCGGTCGCCGGCGCCGCGCGATGGCGCACGAGCGTCTGTTGCATCGCCAAGACGATGATCGGCCACAGATGGATCAGTTCCTGGCTGCCGGTGTTCTGCGCCTCATAGGCGACGCCGCCGACGGTTCCGGCAGCCAGCCACAGGACCGGGTGATCGGTCACCGCGCGCCAGAGCGGTTGCTCGCGCGTTGCCACCGGTGGCGACAGCCACACCAGAGCCAGCGCCAGAAGGCCGGCAAAGATGACGGTGCCGCTGGTCCGCGATGCTCCCTGGATCAGGCGCAACGTCAGGCTGGCATCGTTGATGGCCAGAAGGGCGAGAATGTCGCCGACATAGGCGACGACGATGCCTGTCATCGCCTGAAGGGCGGCCAGAACGAGCCCGAACGCCATGGTGACGATGATCGCGGTACGCAGCGTCACCCGGCCGGAGATCAGGCCGACCAGACACAAGAGGCCCGCCGCGGCGAACCCTGTGATCTTGACCAGGAACAGCGCCAGCATCAGCGTGGTGATCAGGGTGATCTGCAACGTGCGATTGCGAACGAAAAGAAGAGTCGCGGCAAGCACATACAGCAGTTGGCTCGCGTGGCGGTTGTAGATGCCGAAACCGTCAATGCCCGGATAGGTGTAATACTCGGTCGTGTTGAACGGCAGCAGCGTGAAGAGCGCGAACGGCACGGTGATCGCCAATGCCGAAAGCGGCGCGTGCCGGGCCATGTCGGCGACGATCAGCGCCATGGCCGGGATCGTGATGATGGCGATCGACCAGTTGGCCGCCAGCAGAGGGTGGGCATCGGGCAGGAGCGTCACCGTCCAGTGGTATAGGTAGTAGGCGAGCGGCCCGACCGGGGTGAAGAAATCGATGTTGGGCACCTGGCCCAGCGCGATCCGGTGCGAGGCATCGGGATAAAGGAACGTGTCCCAGTACATCGCGCCGATCGGGACCGCGACCGGCAGCACCAGAAGGACGATGATCGCAAGCGCCAGCGCCCCGAGCACGGCCCATGCCGCCGCCGCCCAGTTGCGCGCGTCGTCGGTGTCGGGAAAGTCGAATGCGGCCGTGGCGCTCATGCGGGCATCACCGGGTCGATGGACGTTGCGGCGCGGATTTTACGCGCCCGGGCCTAGGGAAGGGTTAAGCGGCGGGTTCCGTCATCGGGGCGACATCTTTGGCTGATCGCATGCGCAACGGGCGGCAGTGGACGAGCGGGCGATGAACGCGTGAGCACCGAAGCAAAACCGGACGGCCAGTTGCGCGGCTTGCCGCTGCTGCGCAAGCATCGGTGTTGGCCTATAGTGCGGCGCATGCGCCGTTTGACAATAGCGCTCGCGATCATCGCGCTGGTCGTGGCCGTCTGGCCCGCCGGTCCTGCACAGGCTCAGCTCCGGCAGGTCGATGTCGAACTCGTGCTCGCGGTTGACGTGTCGGGTTCGATGCGGCCGGCCGAACTGCAAATCCAGAGGCGCGGCTATGTCGAAGCCTTTCGCGCAAGCGTTGTCCATGACGCGATCGCCGGCGGGCTGATCGGTGCGGTCGCGGTCACCTATGTCGAGTGGGCGCGCGGCGACCTGCAGCGCGTGATCGTGCCTTGGACGGTGATCGACGGCCCATCCAGCGCCAATGCGTTCGCCGACCGGCTGGCCGAGGCGCCGCTGGGCAACATGCGCAACACATCGATCGCGGGCGCCATTCGCTATGGAATCAACGCCATCGAGCGCAATGGCTATGACGGACTGCGCCGGGTGATCGACATTTCCGGCGATGGGCCGAACAATCAGGGCGGGCGCGTCGATGTCGCCCGCGATGAGGCGCTCGATGCCGGCATCGTGGTCAACGGCCTGCCGATCATGGCCGAACCGTGGATGGGCGGGCTGGGTTTCAACATCTCGGGTCTGGATGTCTACTACCGCGCATGCGTGATCGGCGGGCCGGGCTCGTTCGTGCTGCCCGTGCACGACTGGGACGAGTTCGCCGAGGCGGTCCGCCGCAAGATCGTTCTGGAACTGGCGGGCCGGCAGCCGGTCGCGACCGATGACCTGCCGGTGCGGTTTGCGTCCGACAGGCCGGTGGACTGTTTCATCGGCGAGCGCCTGCGCGGCCTGACCGCGCCCAACTGATCGCCGCCGTTCTCGTCGCGACCAAATCCGTTTATGCGTGCCGATCATGGATTCGGGCGAAATCATCGGCATTGTCCTGTTGTCGGTTCGCGTCAGCCTGACGGCCGCGCTGGTCGGGACGGCGATCGGTGCGCCGCTGGGCGCGTATCTGTGCACCATCGATGCCCGGCCGCGGCGCATCTGGCTGGCGGTCTTTTCGGCGCTGTTGGCGGTGCCGACCGTCGTCGTGGGGTTGATCGTCTACATGGCGCTGTCCCGGTCTGGACCGCTGGGATGGCTCGATCTTCTGTTCACGCCGACTGCGATCATCGTCGCGCAGGTGCTGATCACGCTGCCGGTCATCACGGTCTTTGCCCATCGCGCCTGCGCCGAACCATGGGCCGCCTATGGCGATCAGTTGCGGATCGATGTACCGCGCCCGTGGCGGCGCCTGGCCTCGCTGATGAACATGGCGCGCGCGGGCCTTGTCACGGCGTTTCTGGTCGCGTTCGGCCGTGCCGTGTCGGAAGTCGGCGCGGTGATGATCGTCGGCGGCAACATTCGCGGCGCAACGCGGGTGATGACGACGGCGATCACATTGGAAACCGGGCAGGGCAATTTCGGGCTGGCGGTTGCGCTTGGCGTCATCCTGGTGGCGATTTCCTTCGTGTTGACCCTTGCCACGTGGTGGGTAACGCGCGAACGTAGGGTTCAGTCGACTCCCTGAATGCGGGCGGCCCACGGCCGGGTCAGTGAAATGCCGGAGCGCGTCTCGACGTTTTTGATGTTCTCGGGCAATGCCGCGGCGGCGCTCGAGCTGTACCAGCGCCTTTTTGCCGATATCGAAATCGTGTCGCTTGAGAGCCAGCCAGGCACCGGCGATGACGACACGCAACTGGTCAAGCAGGCGCATTGGCGGCTGGGCGATCAGAACTTCATGTCGATCGACAGCACGATCGACCACGGCTTCACATTCACGCCGGCGATGTCGATCTTCTTCAACTGTGCGGATGCGTATGAGATCGAGCGGCTGTTCGACGGCTTGTCGGATGGCGGACAGGTGCTGATGCCGCTTGATCGCTACCCGTTCTCGCAGCGTTTCGGCTGGGTCGCGGACCGGTTCGGCGTGTCCTGGCAGCTCAATCTGCCCTGAACGATCGGCTCAGCCCGAACCGGGTGGATCGGGGGCACGGAACATCGGCATCCCGTTGAACCGGTAGGCGTTGATCGCGGCACGGCCGGCATTGCCGGTCAGCCAGTCATGCCATTGCCGGGCGGCGCGGCGTTGCGCCGGCGGTATCGCGGCGTGGGTCGCAAGGATCGATGCGTAGGGGTTCCTGAGCGGCGGCTCCTGCGCGAAGACGATGACGTGATCGCCCTTGGCCGCAAACCGGGTCCATGTCGCCCGATCGCTCAGCGTGAGGGCGTCCATTTGCGTGGCCGTCATGATCGTCTGGCCCATGCCGGCGCCGGTCTGGCGATACCACTGGCCAAAGGTTGGGGGATCGAGGCCAGCGCGCGCCCAAAGCCGCATCTCCTGGCGGTGGGTGCCGCTGTCATCGCCGCGCGACACGAACGGCGCGCCGCTCCGCGCAAGGTGAACCAGCGCGCCCGCCATGTCGCCCGCGCCGACAAGATCCGCCGAAGCCTCGCGCGGACCGATGAGCACGAAGTCGTTTTCCATCACATCGCGCCGGTCGCTGCCGGCGCCGGACGCGATGAACGCCATTTCGCCATCCCGGTCATGGACCAGAATGGCCGCCGCATCGCCGCGCCGCGCCATCTCGAACGCCTGGCCGGTGCCGACCGCGACAATCCTGACCGAAATGCCCGAGGCGCGCGTGAACTGCGGGACGATCGCATCGAGCAGGCCGGCATTGTCGGCCGATGTCGCGGCGGCCAGCACGAAACGCTGATCGCCGGCGCGCGCAGGCAAGATCGCAGCCGCCAACAGCAGCGCGATCGCGCCGAGCAGACCGACCCATCTGACCATGATCACCTTCGCCTCGCCGAACGGCCCGCACACAATCACCATGCGATGCGGGCGGCAAGACCGACCGGTCGGATCAGCAGATCAGGAAACCGTAGCGTTCGCCGGCGCGGGCGCCCATTTCACCGGGCATTGTGCGCAGAAAGCGCTCGCGCTCGCGTTGCGTCGTCATGTTGGTGGGCGCGATCGTGCGCCACTGAAACCAGCGGAGAAGGGCCGTCATCTCATACTCCATGCGTCTGCCAAGTCACACGAAGCTGCCATGGCGCGACCGAACGATCCTGGCGGCGCTTTGGACGCGCCGTTTGGCTGGATCGCCGGCTATTATAAGGGCCGCTATCGACGGGTTGGGATCGGTCGACTTGCGGGCCCCCGTTGCGGCGGCTCGACCCTGACGATGCCGCAAGCCGAAACGTCCTGCGCGCGCAAATGCGAATCAGATTGTCAGTTTTGCGCCACCGCGCGGCGCCTTGCCGCCAGCGCCAGGTGCACGGCGATGCCGGTCAGAAAGCACGCCAGCAGGAAGAGCGCGATGCCGGTGAAGCCGGCCAGGCCGTTCAGGGCGACCAGGATCGGCGTTCCCAGCGTGTTGCCCAGATTGCCGGTCTGCGCCATGCCGCCATTGGCGAGCGCCCGGTCGGCGGTGTCGGCGTTCAGTTGCGGGACGGCGGCGAAGCTCGCGCCCTGAACCAGGCCCAGGCAGGCAAACAGGGCCGTGCAGGCCCATAGATTTGCACCCAGCACAACCAGCGCCACCGCGCACAGGGCGCCGCCGGCAAACCCGATGATGACCACCGCGACCGCCGACACGTAGCGCAACAGCGTCACGCCGATGATCAGCGAGGCGGTGATGCTGGCGATCGGCAGCCATGCCATGGCCATGGAGCGCAGGGCGGGATCGATGAAGGGCGGCAGAACGGCGAGCAGCGAGACAAAGGATACCGTGTAGAACATCCAGCCAAGGGCCGGCGCGCCGACATGCGGCGACCGGTAGATCGCCCGATGTCGCCGGATGATGGCGGCGGGGCTGATCGAGGGCGGCGGGTCGCCTTCGGCCGGAACGGGCGGCAGGATCGCCACCATCACGATGCCGAGCGCGAGCATCAGCGCGCCATGGGCAAGGAACGGGCCCGAAAGGCCCAGTGCGACGGTGACCGGCGGCAGCACAAGCGCGGCCATGAAGAACGCCACGCCGAAAAACGTGCCCCAGAGCGTCAGCGCCGCGCCCTGATAGGCGGTCGGTGCGATCCGCGCGATCAGCGTTGGTGCCGCGACCACGATCGCCAGATGCGACAGGCCCTCGATGAAGCGGCTCGCCATCAGGACCGGGAAGGGCGGCAGGAACGACTGCCCCAGCGAGACCGCCGCCCCCAGGAAAAGACCGATGAGCAGCAGCCGGCGCGGCCCGATGCGCACGGCCAACAGGCCCGCGACCACGCCCAGCATGATGCCCATGAAGGCAATCAGCGAAACCAGAAAGCCCGAAGCGATGCCCGTTTCGCCATAGTGGCTCTGAAGGTCGGGCAGGATGGTTGCGATCTTGGCGAACTGCAGGGCGGCGCCGATACCGGCCGCCCATAGCGCCAGGACGGTGAGCAGGCGGACCGGTGCTGTCATTTGTGCGGTTCGGCGAGGCGGGCGGGCATTGCCTGTTCTATCGGGCAAACGACGGCCGCAGACAAGCCGCCGTCGCGATTGCCGCTCAGCCGCCCATCCAGTGCATGGCCAGCGTGCCGACGGTGAACAAGAGGCCGAAGACGACCAGCAGCGAGAAAAGGCCGGTCAGGATGCCGATGGTCAGCCACAGCCCGTCGCGCTCGGACAGGGCCAGACCGCACAACGCGCAGGCGAACGCCGGGAACCAGTTGCTGAACGGAACCGGAAGCGTGACCGCCAGGCCGAGCACGAGGGCGAAGGCGCCGACGATGCGTTCAGCGCGCCGATGGTCGGAAAACGGCCAGTGGCGGGGCCGGACCCAGCCTTCCAGGCGCTGAAGAAGCGGGATCAGACGCCCGGTCATGCGTGCGAAACGGTCCTGCGAAACCGACCGGCGCAGAAAGGTTTCCGGCAACCACACGGCCTGCCTGCCGGCCACCATCTGCAGGGCGACCAGGATGATCGGCACGCCGAGGATGAGCGTCGATCCGGGCGGGAACGGCAGCATGTTGATGGCCGCGGTGAAGACCAGGAAGGTGGCGAACGAACGGTCCGCCAGCGCATTGCGGATGCAGCGGACCGAGACGTCGCCGCTCTGGCGTTCGGCCAGTTGCGCAAGAACCTGCGACAGTGCGCGGGGCCGGTAGGATGCGTGCGGCTGCGGGCCGGGTTCGGTCTGGATGTGTTGCGTCTTGTCGAGCATGGCGGTCGTCAGCCGATGGGGTCCGTTGCCTGTTCTGCCTTGCGTTTGCGTCACCAATGCTGCGGTTTTGCGCCCGTCATGCACTGTGCATATAGTCTGCCACGATTGTGTTTACAGACCATTGGGCGCCGGTGGCGGGCCTGTTCCGATCGCGCCGTTTGGCCGCAAGCCCTTATTCTCGGTAAACAAAACACTTGTTAACGCGACCGTGGCACCATTGCGTTCGCCGCGATGCAGGGGCGGTGGGAAAACCGCGCGGCGTTGATTGTCCGCGCGGGAACCCGCCGGTAGTATTTTGCTTTTTGACGACGACAGGTTGGCCGCAGCCCGTGGGTGAGCAATCCTCCGTGATACCAGCACAAGGCGACATGGTTCCGTCCATTGTCGCGCCCGCATTGAGCGTCATCTTGCCGACCTACAACGAGGCCGGCAACATTCCGGTGATCGTGGACAGGATCGCCGTAGCGCTGGAAGGCGTGCCCCATGAGATCATCGTCGTCGACGATGACAGTCCCGACGGTACCGCCGAGGTGGCGCGAAAGGTCGCGCGCACGCATCCGCATGTGCGCTGCATACGCCGCGTCGGGCGGCGCGGCCTGTCGGGCGCCTGCATCGAGGGCATGATGGCGGCCAACGCGCCGGTCATCGTGATCATGGATGCGGACATGCAGCACGATGAAACGCGGCTGCCGGTGATGCTCGCCGAGATCGAGGCCGGCGCCGATCTGGTGATCGGCACGCGCTACATCGAAGGCGGCAATGCGGCGTCGGGGTTTGCCCGCGAAGCGCGCAAGAAGGGCAGTGAGCTTGCGACCGCGCTCGCCAACAGCATCACCGGCCGGTACACGACCGACCCGATGAGCGGGTTCTTCATGCTGCGGCGCGACGTCGCCGATGTTGTCGCCGGTGCCGTCGCCAAGGAAGGCTTCAAGATCCTGTTCGACATCGTCAGCCGGTTCGGCTCGCAACTGACCATCCGCGAGGTTCCGTTCGAGTTCCGCGAGCGCGTCGAGGGCGAGAGCAAGCTTGGCATTCTGGTGACGATCCAGTTCCTGGGGCTTCTGGTTTCGCGCTACACCGGCGGCATCGTGCCGGTGCAGTTCCTGCTGTTTGCCCTGGTCGGCACCAGCGGTCTTGTTGTGCACATGGCGGCGCTGTTTGCGTTCGAGAGCGGGTTGGGCATGGCATTCGCCGCCGCGCAGATCACGGCGACCTATGTGGCGATGACGACCAACTTCGTCTTCAACAACCGTGTCACCTACGGCCATCGATCGCTGTCCGGCGGCGATTTCTGGGGCGGGCTGGCGACGTTCTATGCGATCTGCTCGATTGGCGCCTTCGCCAATGTGTCGATCGCGCTGCGTCTCATCGAATGGGACTGGCCAAGCTGGACGGCCGGGCTCGCCGGGGCGGTGATGAGCGCCTTGTTCAACTTCGCCGTCACGCGGCTGGTCACCTGGCGCGACCGCTGAGGCGAACTCCCAGGGGCGACCGTCGCCGGTTGCCGATCAAGCCGGTGGACATGGGCGCGGTGGCCGATTAGTGCCTCCGGCGACCCGTTGCCCAACCAGCCCTCGTGCCCCGTTCATGCCGCGACCCAATCGCCTCGAAACCATCATCCTCGTGCTTCTGGCGGTCTTCTTCGTCGGGCTGTGCGTGGAGACGCTGATGCGGTCGGCCTATGCGTTTCGGCCGATGACCGACGCACAGGTCTTCTTCCGTGCCGGTTGGGCGGTGTGGGCCGGTGAGCCGATCTACGCCATCGTGGACGACAACGGCTGGCCTTATGTCTATCCGCCGACCCTTGCGATCGCGATGGTTCCGTTCGCCGCCGCACCCGATGGCGCCGCCGGGCCATGGTTCGCAATGCCCTATCCGGTCGCAATCGTCGTCCTTTACGTGATCGAACTTGCGGCCGCGATCGCCGCGGTGCACCTGGCCGCGCTCGCCATCGAGCGGCTGCTTGATGGCCGGGTCGACCTTGTCCGCACGCGCGCGCGGCCGCACTGGCACCCGTTCTGGCTCATGCGGTTGGGCGCGCTGGCGGTCTACCTGCCGCTGATTTCGGCCGATATCGGGCGCGGGCAGGTGACGACGATGCTGCTGTTGTCGTTCGTCGGCTTTGCCGTCCTGATGATCAACGGCCGGTCGTTCGCGGCCGGGTTCGCGCTTTCGGTCGGCACGACGATCAAGGTCTTTCCGGCGGTCGGCCTGCTGGTTCCGGTGTTGCGCCGCGACTGGTCCTGCCTGTTCGGGTTTGCCGCCGGGATCGGCGTGTTTGCCATCCTCATTCCCCTGATCGCGTTCGGCCCCGAACGCTTCATCGCCGAATATGGCGACTATGTCCCGGTGGTGACCGGCATGTCGCAGACGACGGGCGGATCGCTGGGCGCGCAGGGCGGATCGGTCGCCTCCGATTCGGTCGGCATCGGCGCGTTCGTCTACAAGACGTGGCTGTTCTTGTCGGGAACGCCGTTTCAAAGCGTGGCGCCGGAGTGGACCAAGCTGGTTCACGTCGCCGTCGCGCTGGCCATGCTGGCATTGTTCGTTGTGGCGTTTCACGGCCGCATCTGGGTGCTGCGCGGGCGGCAGCCGTTCGAGCCGTTCGGCCTGATGGTCGCCGTGGCGCTGCTGGCCGCGTTTGCGACGATCGCGGTGCCTGTCGCGCAACTGCATTACATGTGCCTGGTCATGTTGCTGCACATGCTGATCGTCGCGCGGACATGGCTCGATCGTGGAACCGTGACGACGCCGGCCTGGCTGCATGCGTTGTCGCTGCTTGTCATCGTCGCCAGCATCGCCAACATGTCGACGATCCTTGGCCGCTATGTGCTGCTGACGACGGCAGTCTATCCGGTCCTGATTTCCATGGCGCTGGGGCTGATCATGGTCCGGCGCGGGCCCGATGCGGCGGGCGCCGCGCATGTCCCTTGACCGCGCCCCTTGATCGCCGCCGCCGCCGTCACCTATCCTGCTGGCCATGATCGTCCGTCCGACATCGCACACGCGCCATTTCGACCTTTTGATGCTGTGCGCCCGTATCGGCTATTCGCCGCCCGCCGCCTGATCGTCCGTGCCACGTCGGTGGCGCGCATCTTGATTCAGGCGACGGAGACAAGCCATTGACCTACCGGAACTATTCCCTTGAGCAGTTGCGGGCCATGGATGCGGCCCACCATCTGCATCCATTCACCGACCATGCCGACCTGCGCGCGGCGGGCAGCCGGATCATCACGCGCGCCGACGGCCCGTTCGTCTATGACAGCGAGGGCCACGAAATCCTTGACGCGATGGCGGGCCTTTGGTGCGTCAATGTCGGCTATGGCCGCGCTGAGCTGGTGGAGGCCGCCGCCGCCCAGATGCGCGAACTGCCCTACTACAACGCGTTCTTTCGCTGCACGACGCCGACGCCGGTCCTGCTCGCCGAGCGGCTTGCGCAGATCGCGCCCGATCACGTCAACCAGGTGTTCTACGGCTCGTCGGGCTCTGAAGCCAACGACACCGCGCTGCGGCTCGTGCGCCACTATTGGGCGCTGGAGGGCAGGCCCGAAAAGCGGATCGTGATCTCGCGCGACTGGGCCTATCACGGCTCGACAATCGCGGCGACGTCGCTGGGCGGCATGGCGGGGATGCACGCGCAACTGCACGGTGCCGTGCCCGACATCCGCCATGTGATGTGCCCCTATGCGTTCGAGCTTGCCGAACCGGGCGAGAGCGAGGACGCGTTCGGGCTGCGCGCGGCCAAGGCCGTGGAGGATGCGATCCTCGAAGCGGGGCCGGAGAACGTCGCCGCGTTCATCGGCGAGCCGATCCAGGGCGCGGGCGGCGTCAAGATCCCGCCGGCCAGCTACTGGCCCGAGATCCAGCGCATCTGCGACCGTCACGACGTCCTGTTGATGCTCGATGAGGTGATCACCGGTTACGGCCGCACCGGGGCCTGGTTTGCCGCGCAATCGCTGGACATCCGGCCCGATACGATCACCACCGCCAAGGGACTGACATCGGGCTACCAGCCGCTTTCGGCCCTTCTGGTCGGCGACCGCATTGCCCAAACGCTGGTCGCCAGGGGCGGCGAGTTCTACCACGGCTACACCTATTCGGGGCATCCGGTCGCCTGCGCGGTCGCGCTGACGAATCTGGACATCATCGCGCGCGAAGGCCTGATCGAGCGTGTGCGCGACGACACCGGCCCTTACCTGCTGGACGCGCTGCAATCGGCGGTTGGCGACCATCCGCTGGTCGGCGAGGTGCGCGGCTTTGGACTTCTCGCTGCCATCGAGATCGTCAAGGATCGGGCGACGCGGGAGCGGTTCGCGCCCGAAGGCGAAGC
>CAZSFA010000031.1:0-20735 GCA_964606055.1 uncultured Oceaniradius sp.
CCGGGATTGCGTGTCCGAGCCTTTCTCCTGGCCGATGACGGCGACCGGGGCGCCGTGGTAGCGCGCGAAACCGGCCATCACCGCGTGGTCTTCGGCAAAGTTGCGATCGCCGGCCAGGGGCGTGAACTCGGTGAACAGCGCCTTGATGTAGTCCGAGCAGTGCGGCCGGTCGGGGTGCCGGGCGACCTGAGCCTTTTGCCAGGGCGTCAGCTTGCGATAGGCCTCGACCAGCGCCTCGTGCGACCGTTTTTCCAGCCGCGCGATCTCGTCGGCAACGTCCACCGCGCCTTCGCCGCTTTCGGCGAGTTTCTTCAGTTCGAAAATCTGCCCCTCAAGGTCGGCGATCGGCTTTTCGAATTCGAGATAGCTGTACATCGGTGCGGTCGGCCCCTGGATCGCCGTTTGTTGCGTGTCCGCAGGTGGCGGCAAAGCCGGGCCGTGTCAAGGCGGCGGGTCAGCGCTGTGCCAGCGGGTGATGGGTTGCGACCAGTTCATGCAGGCGCTGGTCCAGCACATGGGTGTAGATCTGCGTCGTTGAGATGTCGGCGTGCCCGAGAAGTTGCTGGACCACGCGCAGATCGGCACCGTTGGCCAGAAGATGCGTGGCAAAGGCGTGGCGCAGCACATGTGGCGACAGCCGGTCGGCGGCAATGCCGCACCGCGCTCCGAGCGCCTTGAGATCACGGGCCAGAACCTGTCGCGCCACGGGGTTCGCGTATCGATCGTCTGGAAACAGGTGCGGGCAGTCTGCAGCGCGCTCATCGCCGGCAAGCATGGCGTGGTACTGCAGGCACGCAGCGCGCGCCGTTTCCGACAATGGCACCATGCGTTCCTTGCTGCCCTTGCCGCGCACGATGAAGAACGGTTCGTCGCCGGCAATCGCCGAGACGGGCAGGGCGGCCAGTTCGGAAATCCGTAGTCCGGTCGCATAGAGCAGTTCGACCAGTGCATGAAGGCGCATCGCACGGCGGCCCGCTTTGGCGTCGGTGGTGCCGTCGAGCGCTTCGCGCTTCGCCGTCTCGATCAGCCGCTCGACATCGATCTCGCTGAGGTGCCTTGGCAGCGGTCGCGCGCGTTTCGGGGCGGCGATCACGCCGGTCGGATCGTCGCCGCGCTGACCTTCGGCATAAAGGAACTGGAAGAACTGCCTGAGCGCCGACAGCCGGCGTGCCTGGGACGAGGCGGCGAACCCCTTGTCGGCCAGCGCGCGGACATAGGCGGTCAGATCGTCGGTGGTGGCATCAGCCAACCTCAAGGCGCCGCGGGTGCGGACGAACCCGTCGGCATCCTCAAGATCGCGGCGATAGGATGCGAGCGTGTTGTGCGCGGCGCCCCGCTCGGCGCTCATCATGTCGAGAAACGCGTCGATCATCGGCGCAGGCTAACGGGCAAGTGTTACCGCGCGGTCAAGCCTCGATGGCGTGCCGCCTGCGGCGTTTCACTGTTCGACGGCCGTGTCCGCGTCCGGCGCGGTTGGGTCGGCCGGCGTCTCGCCGATGTCATCGGAGATTTCTCCGGTCGCCGCCGGGTCGATCACAGGCGCGGGCGGTGGTGCGGTGCGCGGCATGGGCGCGGGACGCGGATCGATGTCGCTGGAGGGCACGCGCACCGTCATCTCGCGTGTGTTGGGTTCCACGAACGTGACCAGCGCGAACATGCCGCCGTAGCCGATCCCGGCGAGTATCGCCAAGATGATCAGGAACCGGACCAAACTCACCATGAGGCATTCGCTCCTCTCGCCCGCTGCACATATGCGCCAATGGGTTCGGCCAGATCAAGGCTGCGATTGGCCACGTTGGTCTCATGGTCGACTGACGCCACCGCTGCTTGACTTGGCGCGCGGCTTCATGTGCTAACCACGCCATGATGATGACGCAAAAGGCGCAAGAGGAGCTTCTTGCCCGTCTCGGAGATCGCCCGATCGTGCTGGTCGGGCTGATGGGCGCAGGCAAGTCGGCGGTCGGGCGCAAGCTGGCATCGTCGCTGGGCCTGCGCTTTGTCGATGCCGACCGGGAGATCGAAAAGGCAGCCAACATGGCCATACCCGATATCTTCGCCAGCTATGGCGAGCCTGAATTTCGACGGCTCGAAGCCAGCGTGATGGCACGGCTGCTCGAAGGCGGCGCGTGCGTGCTGGCGACCGGCGGCGGCGCGTTCATCAACGACGAGACACGCGCGACGATTGCCGCAAGGGGCGTTTCGGTCTGGCTGTCGGCCGATCTGGACCTGTTGATGAAGCGCGTTTCACGCAAGTCCGACCGGCCGTTGCTGCAAAACGACAACCCGCGTGAAGTCATGCGCGCGCTGATCGACAAGCGCTATCCGGTCTATGCAACTGCCGACGTTACCGTGCAGTCGCGCGATGTCACCAAGGAACAGATGGCCGGCAGCGTGATCGATGCGCTGGGCCGGCATCTGGCGAACCATTCCGGCGACGGCGAAGTAAAGGTCTCAGCATCATGAGCGAATCGACGATCGAGACCGTGCATGTCGATCTTGGCAGCCGTGGCTATGACATCGTGATCGGGCCGGGCGTTTTGGCGCGGGCCGGCGCGCGGATCGCGGCGATCGCGCCGGGCGCGCGCTGCGCCATCGTCACCGATGAAACCGTGGCGACGCTGCATTTGGAGGCGCTGATGGCTTCGCTGGCGGGCGCCGGCATCGATGCCTGTTCCATCGCGATGCCGCCCGGTGAAGCCACCAAGAGTTTTGCAAGCCTCGAGCGCACTGTCACTGGCGTCCTTGATGCCCGGCTCGAGCGGGGCGATCTGGTGGTCGCGCTCGGCGGCGGCGTCATTGGCGATCTGGCCGGTTTTGCCGCGGCAATCGCACGGCGCGGCATGGGCTTCGTGCAGGTGCCGACATCGCTGCTGGCGCAGGTGGATTCGTCGGTCGGCGGCAAGACCGGCATCAACACGGCGCACGGCAAGAACCTCGTCGGCGCCTTTCATCAGCCGCGCCTCGTGATCGCCGATACGGCTGTTCTGGACACGCTGTCACCGCGCCAGTTTCGCGCCGGTTATGCCGAGGTGGTCAAGTACGGCCTGATCAACGATGCGCCGTTCTTTGGCTGGCTCGAAACCCATCTGGACGATGTCGTCGCGGGCGGCCCGGCGCGTGTCCAAGCCGTCGCTCATTCCTGCCGCGCCAAGGCGGCCATCGTCGCCCGCGACGAACGCGAGACGGGCGAACGCGCGCTTCTGAACCTTGGCCACACGTTCGGCCATGCGCTGGAAGGGATCACCCAGTACCGGTCCGATGTTCTGGTGCATGGCGAGGGTGTGGCGATCGGCATGGTTCTGGCGCACGCCTTTTCTGCGCGCATGAACCTTGCAAGCCCGGACGATACCGCCCGCGTTGCGGCACATCTGCGCAAGGCTGGTCTGCCGACCGGGCTTGAGGCGATCGCCGCGCACGTTCCCGATGCGGACGCGCTGATGGACTTCATTGCGCAGGACAAGAAGGTCACGCGCGGCGCTCTGACCTTCATCCTGACGCGCGGCATCGGCGAAGCGTTCATCGCGTCCGACGTGCCTGCGTCCGAGGTGCGCGCCTTCCTAGAACAGATGCTCGAAAGCTGATCGCCATGGAAATCTGGATCACCATCATTGCCGTCCTGCTGCTCATCTGCATGTCGGGCTTTTTCTCCGGCTCGGAGACGGCGCTGACCGCGGTGTCCCGTGGCCGGATGCGTCAGCTTGAGACCAACGGCAATCAAAGGGCCGGCGCGGTCGCCAAGCTGACCGAGAACAAGGAACGGCTGATCGGAGCACTGCTGATCGGCAACAATCTGGTCAATGTCCTGTCGTCGGCGCTGGCGACGAGCCTGTTCCTGGCGCTGTTTGGCGAATCGGGCGTTGTCTATGCGACGCTTGTGATGACGGTGATGCTGGTCATCTTCGCCGAAGTGCTGCCCAAATACCTTGGAATCTCCCAGACCGACCGGTTCGCAATGACTGTCGTCCCGCTTATCCGGCGGTTCGTTGCGGTCGTTGCGCCGCTCGCCTACGTGGTCGATATCATCGTCCGGCGCATCCTGAGCGTGGTCGGCATCCGCATCGGTGCGGGACAGTCGATCCTGTCGGCGCATGAGGAACTGCGCGGCGCCGTGGAGGTGCTCCACGAGGAGGGCTCGTTCGTCAAGGAGGAGCGCGACCGTCTGGGCGGCGTGCTCGACCTGAGCGAACTCGATGTCGGCGACATCATGGTCCATCGCACGGCGATGCGATTGGTCAACGCCGACGATCCGGCCGAGGTGGTCGTGCGCGAGATTCTGGAAAGCCCCTATACGCGCATGCCGGTCTGGCGCGGCGAGACCGACAACATCGTGGGCATCGTCCATGCGAAGGATATGCTGCGCGCGCTGCACGCGGTCGATAACCAACCGTCCCGCATCGACATCATGAAAGTGGCCAACAAGCCGTGGTTCGTGCCCGACACCACCAGGCTTCAGGACCAGCTGAACGCCTTCCTGCGCCGCAAGGCGCATGTGGCGCTGGTGGTCGACGAGTATGGTGAACTGGAAGGGCTGGTCACGCTCGAAGACATCATCGAGGAGATCATCGGCGACATCGCCGACGAGCACGACATCGAGGTTGCCGGCGTGACGACCGAGGCCGACGGATCGGTTGTCGTCGATGGCACGGTTCCGATCCGCGATCTCAACCGCGCGCTCGACTGGGATCTTCCCGACGACGACGCGAACACGATCGCCGGCCTCGTCATTCACGAGGCAAAGGCAATTCCGGCCGAAAAGCAGGCGTTCACCTTCCACCGCAAACGCTTCATCGTGCTTAAGCGGGAGAAGAACCGGATCACGCGGCTGCGTATTCGCCCGGTCTAGGCGGCCCAATGGCCGGTTGCGCGGGGGACCCCTTTGGCAGCCGGCTCGTGCCTTGTGCCTGTCATGTCGGCGCCGCAATCGGGGCGCAATTTGCGCAATGACAAGGTCGTGATCGGTGGCTGGCGAAACCTTGAGTTAGGGTTTCGTCAACGATAATGCTGCCGACGACAACGCATTTGGGGACATATCCATGCGTCTGCGCTCTGCGCTATCCATGCTCGCCGTTGGCACATCGCTTCTGATCGCCGGATGTCAGGCAGGCGACGTGTTCGATCTTGCCGCCGAGGAGCCGCTGCCCCGCGACGTCGTGGAGACGATGCGCGAAATGGGCATGAGCGAAGGCTCGCCGATCATGGTCCGCATCTTCAAGGAGGAAGAGGTCCTTGAGGTCTGGAAGCAAAAGGACAACGGCCGATACGCGCTCGTCAAGAGCTATGACATCTGCGCCTATTCGGGGCAGAAGGGTCCCAAGTTCGCCGAGGGCGACCGGCAGGCGCCCGAAGGGTTCTATGCGGTGCACCGCGGCCTTTTGAACCCGAACTCGGAGTACCATCTTTCGTTCAACCTGGGTTTTCCCAACGCGTTTGATCAGTCGCTGGGGCGCACCGGGTCGCACCTGATGGTGCACGGAGATTGCTCGTCGCGTGGCTGCTACGCGATGACCGACGATTACATGACCGAGATATACGCGTTTGCGCGCGAGGCCCTGCGTGGCGGTCGGCAGGACGCATTTCAGGTTCAGGCGTTCCCGTTCCGGATGACGCCGGAAAACATGGCCAGATACCGCAGCAGTCCGCACTTCGACTACTGGAAGATGCTCAAGACCGGCTACGACCATTTCGAGCTGACCAGGATCCCGCCGAAGGTGGATGTCTGCGACCGTCGCTATGTCTTCAACATGCGCACCGATGACGAGGAAGCGGACGTGGTCGCCGATGCTCAATGCCCGGCGATGAGCATGCCGCAATCGCTGGAGCTTGCCTACAACGCCTTGCGGCGCGACCATGCCGTCGAGTTCGAGACACTGATCGCGGCCGAGGAAGGCCGGCCGGCGCGAACGTTTGCCCAGCTTGCCGCTGTCTCGGCGCCGTTTGCGACGTCCGATCTGCCGCCGATGAGCGTTGCGCCGCAATCGGTCGGATCGATCGTGCCGAACGCGGACCTGCAGGCCGACGCGCTGTCGCTGGTGCCTGCGCCGGTGGCGCGGCCGCCGATGATCGGCCAGTGATGTCGGCAACCGGCAGGCCCGAGCCCCTTGCAATCGAGGATGAGTATGACCTGCGCGGGCTGAACTGCCCGCTGCCGGTTCTGAAGACGCAGAAGCGCCTGCGCACCACGGCTGTCGGCGGCCGCCTTTGGGTGCGTACCAGCGATCCGCTCGCCGTGATCGACATCCCCAACTTCTGCCGTGAGAAGGGGCATGGCCTGGTCGAAAGCCAGAGTCTCGATGACGGCCACCGGTTTCTGATCGAGCGCCGCCGCTGACTCGGGAGCGCTAGTTTGTTACCGGCCGCTGCTTTGGTACCGGGATCTCCGCAACGAATGTCCCGCCGAGCCAGAACCCGGCGCGGCTGCTGCCGGTGGCGCCGCCAAGCCCGGCTGCCAGCGCTTCGGGTTCCCGGTCCAGCGTGCCGATCGACGGCTCGTCGAAGGTGATGTAGCCCTCGATCTGGCGGCCGTCCCAGCGATCGGCGCGCGCTTCTTCGGTGCAGACGACCGGGCGCAGGTTGGCCGGCTGCCCGTCCGCATCGGCTTCGGCGATCAGTGTCCGCAGCGTCGGCGCGTCCGGGCTCGGCCCGCCGCCGGCAAATCCGCGTTCGAGAAGCCGTGCGGCCCGTTCGGCGCGTGATTTCTGGCTTTCCTCGCCCATGACGACGGCGATCAGCATGCGGCCGTTGCGGGTCGCCGTTGCGGCCAGGTTGAACCCCGACGCGCAGACGAAGCCCGTCTTCATGCCGTCGGCGCCGGCGTAACGGCCCAAGAGGATGTTGTAGGACGTTGTCACCTCGCCCTGCGCTTTCATCGCTTCGGCGGCGAAGTACCCGTCATGCTGCGGAAATTCGGTGCGAATGGCGCGCACGAGCAGCGCCAGATCGCGTGCGGTCGAGTACTGGCCGGCATCATGCAGGCCGTGCGGGTTGACGAAACGGGTGTTCGTCATGCCAAGGCGCGCGGCCTCGGCATTCATGCGTGCAACGAACCGATCCTCGGTGCCTGAAACCGCCTCGGCCAGCGCGACCGATACGTCATTGGCCGATTTGATGATCAGCATCTTCACAGCATTGTCGACGGTCATGACATCGCCGGGCCGATAACCCATCTTGCTGGGCGGTTCGGATGCCGCGTTGGGGCTCATCATCACCGGGGCACGCATGGTCAGTTCACCCGCCGCGACGGCGCGAAAGGTGACATAGGCCGTCATCAGCTTGGTCAGTGATGCCGGGCTCCAAAGGGCGTAGGGTTCATCGTGATGAAGGACTTGGCCCGACCGTCCTTCAACGACAATGGCCGGCGCCGCCAGCGCCTGCCCCGTTGCCATAAAAACGCCCGCCGCCATCAGCACGGACGCTGCAATCCGTCCACCCAAACCCGAATGTCGCATGTCGCCCCCGCTGTCGCCGCCCCGTTGGCGGTCGAAACCACAACAATGTGCCTCTTGCGTGACAATGGACGATTGCTGCGGCAATGTGAAAGGCGTGCCGTCATCAATTCTGTGCGACAATGGGCGGCCACAACCCGATTCGACATCAGCAAAGGAGAGCCTCACGATGGCCGTGCTCAATCGTGCCGCCGAACTGCAGCCTGAAGTCACCGAGTGGCGGCAACACCTGCATGCGCATCCGGAGCTGTTGTTCGATGTTCACCAGACCGCCGCATTCGTTGCCGACAAGCTCCGTGCCTTTGGCTGCGACGAGGTTGTCACGGGGATTGGCCGGACCGGTGTCGTCGGTGTGATCAAGGGCGCCAAGGGGCCTGGCGAGGGGATCGGCATGCGCGCTGACATGGATGCGCTGCCGATCAAGGAAGCCACCGACAAGTCCTACAAGTCGACCATCGACGGAAAGATGCACGCCTGCGGCCATGACGGGCACACTGCCATGCTGCTGGGCGCGGCCAAGTACCTGGCTCAGACCCGCAACTTCGCCGGGTCGGTCGTGGTGATCTTCCAGCCGGCCGAAGAGGGCGGCGGCGGTGGCCGCGAGATGGTCGAGGCCGGCATGATGGACCGGTTCGGCATCGACCGCGTCTATGGCATGCACAACATGCCGCAGATGCCGGTGGGCGCCTTTGCCATTACGGGCGGTCCGTTGTTTGCATCGACCGATGAGTTCGACATCACGATCGAGGGCAGGGGCGGCCATGCGGCGATGCCGCACGACTGCGTCGATCCGATCGTCATCGGATCGCAGATCGTCAGTGCCTTCCAACTGATCCCGTCGCGGAACGTGGCGGTCGGCAAGCCGATCGTGGTGACGGTGACGAAGTTCAATGCCGGCACCGCCCACAATGTCATTCCCGAGACTGCTCAACTGGCCGGCACGGTCCGCACGATGGACGCCGATGTGCGCGCGTTTGCCGAGGAGCGGATGCGCGCGCTGGCCGAGCAGATTGCCGGCGCCAATGGCGCGAGCGTCCGTTTCAGATGGAGCAAGGGCTATCCGGTGACGGTGAACCATCAGGGAGAGACGGGTGTTTCAGTCGATGCCGCAAGCGCGGTCAGCGGCCCGCATGCGGTGGCGACCGAACTGCCGCCGATCATGGGCGGCGAGGACTTTGCCTACATGCTCGAAGCGCGCCCCGGCGCGATGATCCTGATCGGCAACGGGGACTCTGCGGGGCTGCATCACCCCGCCTATGATTTCAACGATGAGATCATCCCGCTTGGCATCAGCTATTGGGCCAAGCTGGCCGAGATGAACCCGGCCGCCTGACGCGGTCGGGCGCGCTAAAGGCGCGCGTCCTCCATCGTCGCTGCGGAGTTCTCCGCGGCGGCAGTGTCGGTGTTGCAGTAAAGATCGTGCAAGACGCCGAGCACGGCCGTCACCTCCTGTCCGTCCAGTGAATAATAGATCGTCTGCGCGTCGCGCTCGGTCTTGACCAGGCCGGCCTCGCGCAACTTGCGAAGATGGTGCGACATCGCCGGCTGTGACAGGTTGACCGCCTCGGCCAGTTTCACCACGCTCCACTGCTTCTGCGACAGCGCACACAAAATCCGCAGTCGCACGGGCTGCGACAGCATTTCCATCAGTTTGGCGGCTTCGCCCATCTTCGGCTCGAGTTCGTCGAAATCCATATATCAACCCTCTTGAATATTCATTTTTCCTAATATAGCTATTCGCTTCACACGGCGCAAGCATGGCGCCGGCAACGGTTGGATGAGGAAACAAGACGATATGACGGAATTCACGCCATTGGCGTCGCTTTTGGGCGGCGTTTTGATCGGGCTGGCAGCCATCGCGCTGATGGCCCTGCACGGCCGGATCGCCGGGATGACCGGCATTCTGGGCGGCATCCTGCCGCCGATTTCGGATGATTGGCATTGGCGCGTGGCCTTTCTGGCCGGTGCGATCCTGGCGCCAGCGGCGTTCCTGGTCGCCGGTGGACAGATCGCATTTGCCGTACCCGTTCCGGTTTGGGCGATGGTGGTCGGCGGGCTGATCGTCGGCTATGGCGTGTCGGTCGGTTCAGGCTGCACCAGCGGGCATGGCGTGTGCGGCATGGCGCGCTTGTCGCCACGGTCGATCGTTGCGACGGTCACGTTCATGGCGACGACGGCCGCGACCGTCTATGTCATGCGGCACGTCCTGTCGGTGGGAGTGTAACGATGCGTCTTCTCTCCGCACTTCTGATCGGCGCTGTTTTTGGCCTGGGCATTGCGATCTCGGGCATGGCCAATCCGGCCAAGGTCATCAACTTCTTCGACTTTGCCGGAACATGGGATCCCAGCCTTGCCTTCGTCATGGGCGGCGCGCTGATCACGACGGCGATCGGTTACCGTCTTGTGTTCGGCGCCCGGGCGCGGCCATTGTTTGCGCCGTCCTACTCGCTGCCCACGCGCAAGGACATCGACGGCCGGTTGGTCGGCGGTTCCGCCCTGTTCGGCGTGGGTTGGGGCATCTCCGGTTTCTGCCCCGGCGGGGCGATCCCGGCGCTCGGACTGGGCGAGCCGTCCGTCTTCATCTTCGTGGCCGCCATGGCGGCCGGCATCATGGCGACCCGTATCGGCCGTCTGACTGGAATTGGAAAGCCGGCGTCCGCCTGATCGGGCCGGCCTCTCAAAGGAGCAAACTCATGAACGCACATGCAACCGACATTGACGTGAAGCCGAAGGTCGAGGCCTTCTTCGATCCGCAGACCAACACCATTTCCTACGTCGTTCAGGACCCGGCGAGTTCGGCGTGCGCGATCATCGATTCGGTGCTCGACATCGACTACGCGGCGGGGCGGATCACCACCGACAGCGCCGACAAGCTGATCGACTACATCACGGCCAACGATCTCACGCTTGAGTGGATCATCGAAACCCATGTCCATGCCGATCATCTGTCGGCAGCGCCTTACCTTCAGGAGAAGCTGGGCGGCAAGATCGGGATCGGCGACCAGATCACGATCGTGCAGGACACGTTCGGCAAGGTGTTCAACGAGGGCACCGCGTTCCAGCGCGACGGTTCGCAGTTCGACAAGCTGTTCGCTGATGGCGACACCTACAAGGTCGGCACGATGAACGCCCGTGTGATGTCTACGCCCGGCCACACGCCGGCCTGCCAAACCCATGTGATGGGCAACGTGGCATTTGTCGGTGACACGCTGTTCATGCCGGATGGCGGCTCGGCGCGTGCCGATTTTCCCGGGGGCGACGCCGGCGTGCTCTACGATTCCATACAGCGGGTGCTGTCGCTGCCTGAGCATACGCGGCTGTTTATGTGCCACGATTATGGCCCCAATGGCCGTGACATCCAGTGGGAGACAACCGTTTCCGACGAGAAGACGCACAACATCCACGTCGGAGGCGGCAAGAGCCGCGAGGAGTTCGTTGCCATGCGCACCGCGCGCGATGCCACGCTGAACATGCCCAAGCTGATCATCCCGTCCTTGCAGGTGAACATGCGGGCCGGCGAGGTGCCGCAGGACGATGACGGCAACCCGATGCTCAAAGTTCCGGTCAACAAGCTCTAGCGCCGGTTCACGTTTGTCCTGGCCGGCCTTGGTATGCGAGCAAGGCCGGCCCCTTTTTTCGATGAAAGCAGGCACCATGAGCAAGCGAACGGCTGCGCTCGGCCGCTACTTTCCTGTTCTCGACTGGGGGCGGGACTATAACGGCGAAACGCTGACCGGCGATCTGATCGCCGCGGTCATCGTCACCATCATGCTGATCCCGCAATCGCTGGCCTATGCGCTGCTGGCGGGCCTTCCGCCCGAGGCGGGTCTGTACGCCTCCATCGTGCCGATCATCCTTTATGCGCTGTTCGGCACGTCGCGGGCGCTGGCCGTTGGCCCGGTCGCGGTGGTGTCGCTGATGACGGCGGCGGCCGTCGGCCGAATCGCCGAACCGGGGTCATCTGAATACATCATCGCGGCGTTGACGCTGGCGGTGATGTCGGGCGCCATGCTGGTGGCCATGGGGCTGCTGCGGCTGGGGTTTGTCGCCAACTTCCTGTCGCATCCGGTCATTGCCGGCTTCATCACCGCGTCCGGCATTCTGATCGCCACCAGCCAGTTGAAACATGTCCTGGGCATTGAGGGCCACGGCCACACGCTGCCCGAGATGCTCACCAGCCTTTGGGCGCATATCGACCAGATCAACTGGATCACCGTTGCGATTGGTGCCGGCGCGATCGCCTTCCTGTTTTGGGTCAGGGGCGGGCTTCAGCCCTTGCTTGTGCGCATCGGCCTGCCGATGACGCTCGCCGGTCATCTGGCGCGGACCGGGCCGGTGTTCGCGGTCGCGGCAACCGCTTGGGCGGCGTGGTACTGGAACCTGGGCCAACTCGGCGTGCGGCTGGTGGGCGATGTTCCGCGCGGACTGCCGCCGCTCACCATGCCGTCCTTTTCCGCCGACCTTTGGCTGGCGCTTGTCGGCTCGGCGGCGCTGATCTCGATGATCGGTTTTGTCGAATCTGTTTCGGTCGCCCAGACGCTGGCGGCCAAGCGGCGTCAGCGCATCGACCCTGATCAGGAACTGATCGGGCTCGGGATGGCCAATGTGGGCGCGGGCTTCACGGGCGGCTATCCGGTCACGGGCGGGTTTGCCCGTTCCGTGGTCAACTTCGACGCCGGCGCACGGACGCCCGCCGCCGGAGCGTTCACGGCGGTGGGTCTTGCGATCGCGTCGCTGACGATCACGCCGTTCATTGCCTGGTTGCCGCAGGCGACGCTTGCCGCAACGATCATCGTCGCCGTCCTTTCGCTGGTGAACTTCTCGATTTTCAGGGATGCCTGGCTCTATTCGAAGGCCGACTTCGTCGCGGTTGCGACGACCGTCGCGGTGACGCTGATTATCGGTGTCGAGATGGGTGTGCTGGCGGGCGTGCTGTTGTCGGTGCTGATCCACCTTTACAAGACGTCCAAGCCGCATATGGCGGTGATCGGGCAGGTGCCGGGCACCGAGCACTATCGGAACGTGAAGCGTCATCAGGTGCTGACCGATGCGCGGGTGTTGCAATTGCGCGTCGATGAGAGCCTTTACTTTGCCAATGCGCGGTATCTGGAGGACCGGCTCTACGAGATGGTCACCGACCGGCCGGATCTGGAGCACGTGGTTTTGGCGTGCTCTGCGGTCAATGCGATTGACATGAGCGCCCTTGAATCGCTTGAAGCGATCAATGCCCGTCTCAAGGCAATGGGCGTCAGCCTTCATCTGTCCGAGGTGAAGGGCCCGGTGATGGACAAGCTCAAGCGGACGCATTTTCTCCAGGACATGACGGGAGAGGTGTTCCTGAGCCAGCATCGGGCGATGCAGACGCTGGTCGGCGCGCCCACAGTCGCCGCCGGCAATGGCGAAGCGGCAGGTGACGGGCGGACGGATGACGACGGTGCATCGACCGGCACGCCGGAAACCGGTTTGGACTTGCCGGCACGGTCTGCTAAGCCCGAGCCGCGCGGTCCCGTAGCTCAGCAGGATAGAGCATCAGATTCCTAATCTGAGGGTCACAGGTTCGAATCCTGTCGGGATCGCCAATCCTGTCGCCAGCGATCCCGGCCCACTCAGGGCTCCCGCAACGCGCGGTTGACGCCGATGCGCGTGCGGTGCGGTCCGAACAGGCACGCCAGCCCCAGGATGATCCCGGAGACGGCGGCGATCATGCCGGCTGCGCTCACCGCGTTCTGCGCGCCGAACCAAAGCGGGCCGTAGCCGGCGAACACATAGCCCAGCACGGCCGAAAGCGTTGCGAACAGGACGCTCCACCAGATTTGGCGCTCAAGGCTGTTGGTCATCAGCCGGGCGGCGGCGGGCGGACAGATGAACATGGCGATGACGATGATCGAGCCGACCGCATCGAACGCGGCCACGGCGGCGACGGCGGCCGTGACGACGAGCCCGAAGCCGATCGTGCCGACGGGCAGCCCCAGCGCCTGCGCGAACGACTCATCGAACGTCGAGATCTTCAGCGGTCGCCAGAACACCACGGTCAGAGCCATGACGAGAAGGCAGGCTACGAAGATCCGGCCCAACTCGTCGGGCAGCGCAGCCAGCGCCACGGGATCGATCAGTGAACGCCACCCATCGGCGCGCAGCCAGATCAGGCTTTCCAGATTGCCCATCAGCGCGTGTTCGACGTCCAGATGCACGTTGGATGTGTCGGACTGGTCGAGCAGCAGGACGCCGCCGGCGAAAAGCGTCGTGAACGTCACGCCCATGGCTGCACCCGGCTCGATCCGGCCAAGCCGGCGGATCGTCTCGATCATGATGACGGCGACAATGGCCGCGCCCGCCGCGCCGACAAGCATGGGGATCGCGGCGACCGTTCCGGTGATCAGGAAGGCGACCACGATTCCCGGCAGGACGACGTGGCTGATGGCGTCGCCGATCAATGCCTGACGGCGCAGCACGAGGAAGTTGCCCGGCAGCGCGCAGGCGATGGCCGCGAAAACACCGATCAGGATCGGCGTAAGCGAGAACTGGACGAAGTCGGCACCCATTGCGATCGCTCCTAACCGGCGACGGGGGCGGGGCCGCCGATGCGGGCGTCGAAGTCGGCGATCTCGTCGGCGGTGAACACCCGCTCTATCGGCGTCAGCCCGTCATAGCGGCCGGTCAGGCCGGCATCTTGATGCACCTGCCGCGCGACATCCCATCGCTTCTCGTCACGCGCGATCTTGGCTGCCTGGGCGCGGCCGGCTTCGGTGGCCACGCCATCCTTGCGCACAAGGCCTTCGGCGCGCAGCACACGCAGTGTGAACGGCTCGCGGATCGGCTCGGCCCGCGCCAGGGCCAGCAGTCCCTGGCGTCGGTGGACGCGCAACTGAAACCGGCGATGGCGCAGGATTGCGGCCGCCACACCGCGTGCTGGCGCAAACAACAGCGAGATCAGAAACAGGCCGGCGGCAATGAGGACGATCAGCGCGCCGGTGGGAAGCGCGGGTGCCGAAGCGGAGACGGCGGCGCCAAGGTAGCCGGCAATGCCGCCGAACAGGCCGGCCCACCAGATCACCTGCTCGCTGCGTTCTGTCCAGAACCGCGCAGTCACCGGCGGAATGATCAAGAGTGCGATGATCAGGATCAGGCCCACCAGTTTGAGGCCGATCACCGTAACCGCCATGACCAGCCCCATGATGGCGAGATCAATGCGGTTGACCTTGTAGCCAGATGCCGCCGCGAACTCGGGGTCGAACGCGACCAGCGTCATCGGGCGGCGCAGCATGAATGTCGCTGCCACCGCGATCGAGCCGCCAATGGCGATGATCACTGCATCATTGAAGAGCATACCGGCCGTCGAGCCGAGCAGGAAGCTCTCCAGACCGGCCTGACGTCCCGAACTCATCGACTGGATGACGGTGAGGATGACGATCCCGATGCCGAAGAACACCGATAGCACGGCACCGATCGCGGCATCTTCGGAGAGGCGGGTGCGCCGCGTTATCCATTGCACCAGCCACAGGCCGATGGCGGCGGTCACGGCCGAACCGGCCAGCAGACCCAGAAGGTTGCGGCCGTCGCCACCGAGCAGGACCATGACGATGAAAGCAAGCCCGATGCCGGGAAGCGTCGCGTGGGCGAGTGCGTCCGAGACCAGCGCCCGCTTGCGCAGAAACAGGAATGTGCCCGACGCTCCGGCCGCAAAGCCGAGGAGCCCCGCGCCGATGCCGACAAGCGCGGCATTGTAGCCCGCCTGCAGCAGCAGCGCGTCGACGAGAGCGCTCATACAGCGCCGCTCGTCAGGTGCAACTGATCGATGTGGGTTGCAGCCAATCGACCGCCATAGGCCGCCTGAAGGTTTTCGCTGGTGAAGGCCTCGGCGACAGTTCCTTCGGTGATCTTGCGCACGTTGATCATGAAGACGCGATCAAAGTAGTCACGTACGGTGGCGAGGTCATGGTGGACGCAGATCACCGACTTGGCGTCCGCCTTGAGCGATTTGAGGACGTCGATGATCGCGCGCTCGGTCGCAGCGTCGACCCCCGACAGCGGCTCATCGAGCAAGTAGAGATCTGCATCCTGCGCCAGCGCGCGGGCGAGGAAGACGCGTTGCTGCTGGCCGCCTGACAGTTGTCCGATCTGGCGATCAGCGAAGTTGGCCATGCCGACGCGATCAAGACAATCGCGGGCGGCTGCCCGGTGCTCGGCGCGCACGCGGCGCAAAAGGCCAAGGCGCCGGTACAGGCCCATCATCACCACATCGATGACGGTTGTGGGAAAGTCCCAATCGACGCTGGCCCTCTGTGGCACATAGGCGATGCGGTCTCTCGCTTCTTCGATCGGCTGACCGAACACCGTAACATCGCCCGAAAGGCGCGGAATCACCCCGAGCGATGCCTTGATCAAGGTCGACTTGCCCGCGCCATTGGGTCCGATGATGGCGGTCATGGCGCGTGGCCTGAAGGTTGCATCGACCGAAAACACCGCCGGCTTTTCCCCGTAGGACACCGTCAGTCCGGCAACCGCCAGCGGGCTTTCATGCAACGCCGTGAGCGGGGCTGCGATCTTTCCCTGATCCGTTGCGAGAGTGAGTGCTGCCGGGGCCATGGTTTCAGTTCCGATCGATTTGCGGAGCTAGTTGAGCAGGTTGGACATGCCGTTCTCAGGCGCGTCACCACCCAGTGCGCGGGCTATGGTCGTCGCATTGTGATCGATCATGCCGATATAGGTGCCTTCGTAGCTGCCGGGCTCGCCCATCGCGTCCGAAAACAACTCGCCGCCGATGATCACTTCATGCCCCTCCGCAGCGGCACCCTCGATCAGCGCCTGCACGTTGCGGTCGGAGACGGTTGTTTCAACGAAGACAGCGCGAATATCGCGCTCGACGAGCATATCCACCAGTTCGCCGATGCGCTGCAGGCCGGCCTCGCTCTCGGTCGAGATGCCCTGAATGCCGACCACCTCGAAGCCGTAGGCGCTGCCGAAATAGTTGAAGGCATCATGGGCGGACAGGACGACGCGGCTCTCAACGGGGACGGTCGACAGGACCTCGGTCGTGTAACGGGCGAGGTCGTTGATCTCGGCCAGATAGGCGTCCGCGTTGGCCGAGAACGCATCCTCGCCGTCCGGATGCGCCTCGATCAGCGCATCGCGAACATTGACGACCACGCGCGACCAGAGGTTGGGATTCATCCACAGGTGGGGATCGAAACGGCCCTCATAGTCCTCCGACCCGATGAGCAGGTTCTCAGGCACCGCTTCGGCGACAGCGACGACCGCTCTGGTTTCACCCAGTTCGAGCAGGAACTCTTCCATCTGCGCTTCAAGATACAGGCCGTTCCACAACACAAGATCGGCGTTCGACGTGGCCACGATGTCGGTGCGGGTCTGACGATAGGCGTGTGGGTCGACGCCCGGACCCATCAGCGAACGAACCTCAACCAAATCGCCCCCGACCTGCGTTGCGGCGTCGGCGATCATTCCGGTCGTGGCGACGACGTCGATTGTCTCTGCGGCAAAGGCAAGCGTTGCCTGTGTGCTCACCGCGAGCGCCGTGGCCATGCCCAGAAGGGTTCGTTTGGTGATCATCGGCCTCGTGTCTCCCTGGCGTCCGAAGGTTGGATGTTATGTATGTGTGCTAATGCAATTCAATTGCAAGAGTCAATGCTCTTGAGAATGATTTGCAACTGAGATGGTCACGATTGTCGTGTTGATGGCTTCGGCGCGGCGTTCAAGGGGCCGAGGGGCAGTCAGTCTTGCGTGTCGCCGGTGTCGGCGGATCGGACGGGCTCGGGAAACCGGTGGTTCAGCGCGTCCCAGAGCCGACTGATGCCCGGCGACAGGAAGACGACCAACCCGACCGCGATGGCGATGGCCTCGAAACGAAAGACCGCTTCGCCGAATGTCGTTGCGGTCGACAGCAAGGTGGCGATCGAGAGGCAGGCCGGCGATATGGGCAGCGGATGCGGCAGTGTTCTCAGACCGGCCAGGCCGGCGGCGAGGGCAATGCCGAGCCGGGCCGGAACGGCAAGGTCAGCCGGTTGGATGGCGACTGCGATGTGACCGCCGGTGCCCGCTCGCTGTCCGAAACGGAGCGCGCGGTGGCGTTGCGTTGCTCACGGCGACGCCCCGCCGACCCGCATGGATCATTCAAAGATGATGGCTGGCGCCGGTCTGGCGCCTTGACCCGCCTCAAGCGCCTGCCCGAGCTGCGTGCCGATTGCCTTGAAGATCGCCGCCTGCGGACTGTCGGGTTCGGCGACCGTGATCGGCGTGCCGGCATCGGACAGGGCGCGGATTGCCATGACGAGCGGCACTTCGCCAAGGAACGGAATGCCGAGGGCGGTCGCTTCGTCGGCCGCGCCGCCGTGGCCGAATATGTCATATCGCTGGCCGGTGTCGGGGGCGATGAAGTAGCTCATGTTCTCGATGATGCCGAGCACGGGCACCTGCACCTTGTCGAACATCTTCAGGCCCTTTCTGGCATCGATCAGCGCCAGGTCCTGCGGTGTCGAAACGATGACCGCGCCCGAAAGCGGCACGTTCTGCGCCATCGTCAACTGCGCATCGCCGGTGCCGGGCGGCATGTCGACGATCAGAACGTCGAGATCCGTCCAGGCAACCTCGCGCAGCATTTGCGTGATGGCCGAGACGACCATCGGGCCGCGCCAGATCATCGGCGTCTCCTCTTCGACCAGAAAACCGATCGACATGATCTGCAGGCCGAACTTTTCCAGCGGCGCGAGAATGCGCCCTTCCAACTGGCGCGGCTTGGCATCCTTGAGCCCGACAAGGCGCGGCAGCGAGGGGCCGTAGATGTCGGCATCCATGATGCCTGTCTTCAGGCCGGCGGCGGCCAGCCCGAGCGCCAGGTTGATGGCCATCGTCGACTTGCCGACGCCACCCTTGCCGGAGGCGACCGCGACGATGTGCTTGACGCCGGGAACGCCCGGCTTGGACGAAGGCTGGCCGGCGCGACCGGGCGACGGCGCGCCGGCGGCGCGTTGGGGCGACCTTGGCGCGCCACCGGCGGCCGGAGATTGGGTGCCGGCCTTCTTCTCGGCGGTCAACGCAACCATGGCGCCTGCGACGCCCGCCATCTGCTGCACGGCGGCCTGCGCCTTCGTGCGGATGCCCTCATACCGTTCCGCGTCGGCGGCATCGCAATGGATCGAGAAGAACACCTTGCGGTCCGCGATGAAGATGTCCGACACGATGTCGGCATCGGCCAGATTGCCGCCGCCCGGCAAGGCGATGGTGCGCAGGGTCTGCTTGACGGCGTCGGCATTGGGCTGGTCGGCCATGGTTCGGGGCACTCCTTTTGCTGATCAGATAGTTGGCCGTCCGTCATTCGCCAAGCGTTTGGCCACCAAAGACCGGATTGGCTTTGCAGGTGTGTGCGGCTCTGGTTAGGTGACACCATGACCCGCACAACAGCCTCCGACACGCTGCGCGCCGATGCCCGCGCCATCTTCGATGCGGGCGTTGCCGCCGCCGATCCGCACGACGTGACAAGACGTGCGCTGACGGAGGCGCTCGATCGGATCGATGCGGCCCGAAAGGTGCATATCCTGGCCGGCGGGAAGGCCGCTCTGGCGATGGCGCGGGCCGCGCTCGCAACCGTGCCCGGTGGCAGCATTGAGCGCGTGATCGCCGTCACCAACGTCGAGAACATCACGCAATCCAGCGTGCCGGAGGGCGTTGAGGTGCATGTGGGCGGCCACCCGGTGCCCGATGCGGGCGGTGAGGCAGGTGCGCGCGCGATCGAGGATGCCGCCCGCGCGGCGCAGGCAGGTGATCTGGTGATATGCCTGATCTCGGGCGGCGCGTCGGCGCTGCTGCCTGCGCCGGTTGCCGGCCTGTCGCTTGCCGACAAGATCGCGACCACGCAGGCGCTGCTGCGATCTGGCGCCGACATCGGCGAGATGAACACCGTGCGGACCGCGCTGTCGCGCCTGAAAGGCGGCGGCTTGGCCCGGGCGGCCGCGCCGGCCGACGTGATGGGGCTGCTGCTGTCGGATGTGCCCGGCGATGATCCTGCGACGATCGGCAGCGGGCCGTCGGTCCCGGTCGCGCAAGATCCCGAGGCAGCCCTGCGCGTCATCGAACGATATGCGCTTGCGGACAAGGTGCCTGCTGCCGCCATGACCGTTCTGCGGGAGCAGGACGCGCGTCCGGATGCGGAGGTCCTGCCGCATCGCATCGAGAACCGCGTCATCGGTTCGAACGCGATCAGCCTGGCGGCCGCGCGTCACGCGGCCGACGCGCTCGGCTACGAGAGCATCATCGCCGCCGACTGGCTCGACGGCGATGTCGGCGAAGCGTGTCGCCGGCTGGTGGAGGCGGCGGTTGATTGCCCGCGCCGACCCGTGGCGGTGTTGGCGGGCGGTGAGACCACCGTACATGTCACCGGCAATGGCAAGGGTGGCCGCAATCAGGAACTGGCGCTGCGGTTCGCGCTGCAGGCCGAGAAGGCGGGCCTTGCACGGCCTTGGGTCATGCTGTCGGGCGGAACAGACGGGCGTGACGGACCCACCGATGCGGCCGGCGGCCTGGTCGATCCCGCGACGCTGGGCCGGCTAGATGCATCCGGCGGTTCGGCGGCCGATCATCTGGATCGCAACGATGCCTATCACGCCCTTGCGGCGGCCGGAGATTTGCTGATGACCGGGGCAACCGGCACCAATGTCGCCGATCTTCAGATCGTGCTTCTGGCCTGACGCCTATGGGCGTTGGTACTTGATGAACTCGGTTGCGACGCCGATGCGGTCATAGAGCCTGCGGGCGGTCGTGTTCGACTGCTGCGTGAGCCAATAGACGTTGGGACAGCCCGCATCGTCTGCTGCTGCGTAGACGGCGTCGATGAGCGCGCGGCCGACGCCGGTGCCGCGTTCGGCCGGCGCCGCGTAAAGGTCCTGCAGGTAGCAGACGTTTTCCGTACGCCAGCAATGGCGATGAAACATGTAGTGGACCAGGCCAACCGCAACGCCTTGACGGTGCGCGATCAGGCCGTTCGGGTCGTATGGCTGGTCGCCGAGCAGGCGCGCCCATGTGCTGGCATAGACCGCCTCGGCAAGTTCGGTCTCATAGAACGCGAGATAGGCTGTCCAAAGTGCGCCCCAAGCCGCCTCGTCACCGGCCTTCAGAGGTCTGATCTCAAGCGCGGAGGGCATCTTGCAGTCCGTGCGCCTGGTCGGCCTGACGGCCTTCGCCGATCATCGCCAGATCGTAGGGTGTCGTCTGGTAGACCTGATTGATCCAGTTGCCGAACAGCAGGAAAGCATGGCTGCGCCAGCGATTGAGCGGTGGCCGCGC
>CAZSFA010000031.1:20835-23788 GCA_964606055.1 uncultured Oceaniradius sp.
TCGATCGGCGCACCGGTGATGATGAAGCCGTCGAACTTGCGATGCCTGATCTCCTCCCAGGTCTGATAGAAGGTGATCAGATGCTCCTCGGCCGTGGTCTTGGCACGGTGGCTGCCGACGCGCACGAGCGTAAGCTCGACCTGAAGCGGCGTCGACCCGACGAGCCTTGCGATCTGCGTCTCGGTCTTGATCTTGTTGGGCATCAGGTTCAGCAGGCCGATCTGCAGAGGCCGGATGTCCTGTCGTGTCGCGGTGCGCTCGTCCATGATCATCACGCCCTCGCGCTTGAGGATTTCGCGGGCGGGCAGGGCGTCGGGAATCTTGATGGGCATGGGTTCACTCACGAAACAAAAAACCGGCGGCGATTGATCGCTGCCGGTACGAGAGCCTCGGTCCTTTAGCGACTTGTTTAACGTGGCTGCAAGCCGACCGGCCAAATCACCACGAGGCCTGTTTCTTACCGCGCCGCTACCGGCCGGTCAAATGACGCAACGCCGGTGGGACCCATCGTGATGCGCTGTGCGCAATCGCACAGTCCGGAACCGCTTCAATGCCCTAACCTCCGAAGAGCCGGATGTCCGTTCGGACCATGATGGACAGTCTCCCCGGTGTTGGCTCACCGCGTCATTGTTCATGCCCCATCAGTGGCGCGGTGGCCTTCCCTTTCTTGAAACGCGTGGCGGCGTCTTCTGATTGCACGATGCAGGATCAGGATTAAGGCGCTGCGACAACGCATCGGCGCCCCACATTGGGGCGATGTCACAGGAGCAGATCGTGTCCAGGCAAACAGCGCAATCACTCTTCCATGGCGGGCCCGGTCGGGCGCGCCGTGGTCCAATCCTCGACCAAGGCGCCACGTCGCACGGCGGCCCCGTCACGGCATTTTTGTCATCGATGATGCCCTACCGGACGGTATCGACGCCGGTGCGTGGACGCCAGCACAAGGACAGTGTCGCGCCGCTCTACTGAGGCGCGGTCTTGCCTTGGCCTGCTTGCCCGCTCAGCGCGTGGGGACCGGCGTGTCGCCGCGATAGTCGTAGAACCCGCGGCCGCTCTTGCGGCCCAGCCAGCCGGCTTCGACATATTTGACGAGCAACGGGCAGGGCCGGTATTTGGAGTCGGCCAGACCATCGTGCAGCACCTGCATGATGGCGAGACAGGTGTCCAAACCGATGAAGTCGGCCAGTTCCAGCGGCCCCATCGGATGGTTCGCGCCCAGCTTCAGCGCCGTGTCGATCGCCTCGACACTGCCGACACCCTCATAGAGCGTGTAGATCGCCTCGTTGATCATCGGCAACAAGATGCGGTTGACGATGAAGGCGGGAAAATCCTCCGATACCGTCGCCGTCTTGCCCAACTTGTCGACATAGCCGCGCGCGGTTTCGAACGTTGCATCGTCGGTCGCGATCCCGCGCACCAGTTCGACGAGCTTCATGCGCGGTACCGGGTTCATGAAGTGGATGCCCATGAAGCGTTCGGGCCGGTCGGTGGCCGCGGCAAGCCGCGTGATCGAGATCGATGAGGTGTTGGTGGCCAGAAGCGCTTCGGGCTTCAGCACCGGGCACAGTTCGGCGAAGATCTTGTGTTTGACATCCTCGTTCTCGCTGGCCGCCTCGATCACCATGTCGCATTCGGCAAGATCGGCGATCTGACCGGTCGGCCTGATGCGACCGAGCATGGCCCACCGCGCATCGGCATCCATGCGGCCGGCCTCGACGGCCTTTTGGGCGGCCGCCGAAACCTTCTCCATGCCGGCCTGTGCCGCCTCCAGCGAGATGTCGGCCAGGACGATGTGGTAGCCGACGGTGGCCGAAACCTGGGCAATGCCTCTGCCCATCTGGCCGGCGCCAACCACGCCGATTGAAGTGAGATTTTTCGTCATGGCTGCCATCCCGCCTTGTTTTTCGCCAGTGTGCGGGTGTTGCGGCGCAATGTAAACATGTGCGCTGCGGTATGGGCGGCGTGCGCATGCAGATCATGAAGGGCCGTGGCTTTTGCGCCACGGCCCCAAAGCACGGGATCAGGCGGCCTGTTCGCGGTCCTGGTTGGCTGCGGTGACCGGTTTGAAGTTCAGCCGGTCGGAGCCTTCGAGCACCTTGACGATCGAGCCGTCGGAGATCTCACCTGCAAGCAGTTTCTCGGCAAGCGGGTCCTGCACGTTCTTCTGGATGACGCGCTTGAGCGGCCGCGCGCCGTAGGCCGGATCGTAGCCCTTGTCGGCCAGCCACCGGCGGGCGTCGGCATCCAGTTGCAGCGTGATCTTGCGCTCGGCCAGAAGACTCTCGAGCCGTGCGAGCTGAATGTCGACGATCGCGCCCATGTCGCCTTTCTGAAGCCGCTCGAACAGGATCACCTCATCCACGCGGTTGAGGAACTCTGGGCGGAACGACGCACGCACGACGTTCATGACATCTTCGCGCACCGCGTCGACGTCCTGACCTTCGGCGAGGTTGACGAGGAACTCGGCACCAAGGTTCGACGTCATGATGATCAGCGTGTTTCGGAAGTCTACGGTTCGGCCCTGACCATCGGTGAGGCGGCCATCGTCGAGCACCTGCAAGAGCACGTTGAAGACATCCGGATGCGCCTTTTCGATCTCATCGAACAGGATCACCTGGTAGGGCCGCCTGCGCACTGCTTCGGTCAGCACGCCACCTTCCTCATAGCCGACATAGCCCGGCGGCGCGCCGATCAGCCGCGCGACGGCGTGCTTTTCCATGAACTCGCTCATGTCGATGCGCACCATGGCCTGGTCGTCATCGAACATGAAATCGGCGAGCGCCTTGGTCAGTTCGGTCTTGCCGACACCGGTCGGGCCCAGGAAGATGAACGAGCCGATCGGCCGGTTGGGATCCTGAAGGCCGGCGCGGGCACGCCGCACCGCCTTGGATACGGCCTGGACGGCTTCGCCCTGACCGACCACGCGGCGGGCAATCTCGTCTTCCATGCGCAG
>CAZSFA010000032.1:0-23635 GCA_964606055.1 uncultured Oceaniradius sp.
GATCTTCTCAACCTGATCGATGCGCTGAACCCGGCCAATGAGGCGGGCCGGCTGACGCTGATCGCGCGGTTCGGCCATGGCAAGGTCGGCGAACACCTGCCGCAGCTGATCCGTGCCGTCGAGCGCGAGGGCAAGAAGGTGGTGTGGTCGTGCGATCCCATGCACGGCAACACGATCACCGCCAATGGCTACAAGACCCGGCCGTTCGACCGCGTTCTGGGTGAGGTGAACGCGTTCTTCGATGTCCATCACGCCGAGGGCTCGCATCCGGGCGGCATCCATATCGAGATGACCGGCAAGGACGTGACCGAGTGCATGGGCGGCGCGCGCGCTGTCACCGAAGAGCAGTTGCAGGATCGCTATCATACCCATTGCGATCCGCGCCTGAACGCCGACCAGGCCCTGGAACTGGCGTTTCTCGTCGCAGAGCGGCTCAAGGACACACGCACCGATGCGGCGCAGAAGATCGCGGTCAACCAGTAGCCGGTGATGCCGTTCGTTCATCGGTGAAGGATTGACGGCCGTTCGGGCGTCCCCAAAATGCGCTGGCAGCAAACGGGGACTGACAATGACGGACGGCCGCTGAACCATGAGCGACGCGATCGACTGGGACGACCTGCGCCTGTTCTACGAGGTGGCCAGTCTGGGCACGCTTGCCGGGGCCGCGGCGCGGTCGGGGCTGAGCGCCCCGACCATCGGCCGTCGCATGTTGGCGCTCGAGCGCGTCACCCAGCGCGAATTGTTCCTGCGCCGGCAGACCGGCTACGCGCTGGCGCCCGATGGCGAAGCGCTGTTTGCGCGTGTCGCGGCCATGCGCGATGCGGCGGCCTCCGTCGAGACCTGGCGCTCGGAAGCGGTGCCGCTTCCGGGCGTCAACATCGCCGCCGACTTCTGGATGATCCGATTTCTTGCCGGGCACCTGCCTGAACTCTGGTCGCCGGCCGAGCGGTTCCAACTGTGCTTTGAAGCGCAGCAATCGCGTGCCGATCTGTTTCATCGCGTCGCTCACATCATGATCACCACGATCAGGCCCGAGACGGGCAACGTGGCCGTGCGGCCCGCGCCGGCCACCGCCTATGCGCCCTATTGCGCACGGCATTTCGATCAAACCGGTCACCGCAACTGGGTGTCGATCGGGCGCGGGCTTTGCGACGCGCCCTGGGCCAACTGGGCGTCCAGCCAGCCGGGCAACTGGATCACCATCTGGGCCGATACGCCGGCAACGCTCATCGACATCGTGCGCGCCGGTGGCGGCCGTTGCGTCTTGCCGTGCCTGATCGGCGACAGCGACAGTGCTTTGGTGCGGGCAGGACCGCTGATCGACGGGCTTGCGCATGACAACTGGATCGTCCTGCATGACGACGAGCGCAAGCGCGGCGAGGTGCGTTTGGTCATCAATCGGCTGAACGCGTTGTTTGCCGACCATGGCGACCTGATGTCAGGCCAGCGCCCGGCCTCCGCCGCATGATCTGCCGGCATTGGCGGATGGTTGCGCTGCCCGGTCGTCGGGCATAGACCGACGCCATGACCACCGCACCCGACACGCTGCGCATTGCCATCGCGCAGATCAACCCAACCGTCGGCGACATCGCCGGCAACCTTGCTAAAGCCCGCGAGGCGCGGGCCGACGCCGCGCGCCATGGCGCCGATATCGTCCTGTTCACCGAACTGTTCCTCGCCGGCTATCCGCCGGAGGATCTGGTGCTCAAGCCGGCATTCGTCGCCGCGTGCGAAGAGGCGGCGCTGGCGCTTGCCGGCGACACCGCCGATGGCGGGCCCGGCGTCGTGGTCGGGCTGCCGGTGCGGCGCCCATCGGGGCTGCACAATGCCGCGTTCATGCTCGATGCGGGAAAGGTGATCTCGGAATGGTTCAAGGTCGACCTCCCCAACTACGGCGAGTTCGATGAAAAGCGCGTGTTCCAGCCCGGGCCGATGCGCGGGCCGGCGGACTTCCGGGGCGTGCGGCTCGGCGTTCCGATTTGCGAGGACATCTGGGGCGATCTGGGCGTCTGCGAGACGCTCGCCGAAAGCGGCGCGGAGATTCTTCTCGTGCCCAATGGTTCGCCCTACTATCGCGGCAAGGTCGATGTGCGTCATCAGGTCGTCATCCGCCAGGTGATCGAAAGCGACCTGCCGATCGTCTTCGCCAACCAGTTGGGCGGTCAGGACGAACTTGTCTTCGACGGCGCCTCGTTCGCGTTCAACGCCGACCGGTCGCTCGCCTTCCAGATGAGCCAGTTCGAAGAGGAGGTGTCGGTTGCCACATGGCGGCGCGGCGCCGATGGCTGGCTGTGCGAAGACGGACCCCGGTCGCGCATACCCGACACGATGGAGGCCGATTATCGCGCCTGTATGCTGGGCCTGCGCGACTATGTGGACAAGAACGGTTTCGCCAATGTCGTGCTCGGCCTTTCGGGTGGCATCGACTCGGCGATCTGCGCGGCATTGGCCGTCGATGCGCTGGGTGAAGCGCGCGTGCGCTGCGTGATGATGCCGTACGAATACACGGCGGCCGAGTCGATTGCCGATGCGGAAGCCTGCGCCAAAGCGCTCGGCTGCCGATACGATGTGGTGCCGATCCACGCGCCGGTCGCCGGCTTTGCCGATGCGCTGTCGGAGATGTTTGCCGGCACCGATCGGGGCGTGACCGAGGAGAACCTGCAGAGCCGGGCGCGCGGCACGATCCTGATGGCGATCTCCAACAAGTTCGGCTCGATGGTCGTGACCACCGGCAACAAGAGCGAGATGAGTGTCGGGTATGCGACGCTCTACGGCGACATGAACGGCGGGTTCAACCCGATCAAGGATGTCTACAAGATGCAGGTCTATGCGCTGTCGCGCTGGCGCAACCGGCACGTGCCGCCCGGCGCGCTGGGGCCGACCGGCGAGGTCATCCCGACCAACATCATCGACAAGGCGCCATCGGCAGAGTTGCGGCCCGACCAGACCGATCAGGATTCACTGCCGCCCTATCCTGCGCTCGATGACATGCTTGAATGCCTGGTCGAGCACGAAATGGCGGTCGACGACATCGTCGCGCGCGGCCACGACCGTGATCTGGTCCACCGGATCGAGCATCTGCTCTACATCGCCGAGTACAAGCGTCGGCAATCGGCGCCGGGCGTGAAGATCACCCGCAAGAACTTCGGCCGCGACCGCCGCTATCCGATCACAAACCGATTCCGGGACCGCAGCTAGGGCGCTGATTTTGAGGCGCTATCGACCGTTGCGGTCACTGGTGCGTGGGTCCCGCATCGGGCGGGATCATGCGGCCGCAAACCCGCGCAGCGCATAGCCGATCGCATAGGCGACGCCTGCTGCGCCGCAGCCGATCACCAGCGTTTCCAGGCCGGAGCGCCACCAGGCCGCCATGGACCAGCGGCTCTTCAGCGATCCGATGATGAAGAAGACGAGCGCCGTTGCGACCAATGCAACCGGAGCGGCCGATGCCGGTTCCAGGACGAGGAAAGGCACGAGGGGCACAGCGCCGCAGACGACAAAGGCGGCAAATGTGGCGATCGCCGACCGCATCGGGTCCCGGACGTTCTCGTTGAGGCCGAACTCCTCGGTGATCATCGTCGAAATCCAACGTTTCCGGTCGGCAGTGATCGCGTCGACCGCGCGTTCGAGCGTTTCGCCCTCAAAGCCCTTGCTGGCGAATATCTGCCGGACCTCTTCGCGTTCGCCGTCAGGATCGACCTCGATGTGGCGTTCTTCCATCTGGCGGGTGCGTTCGAGTTCGTCGATCTCTGTCTTGGTGGCCGAGTAGTTGCCTGCGGCCATCGAGATGCCGTCGGCGATCAGGTTCGCCACGCCCAATATGATGACGATGTTGGCCGACAGTGCCGCGCCGACGACGCCCGCCACGATGGCGAATGTGGTGATGGCGCCGTCAATGCCGCCGAAGACCCAGTCGCGGAGGTAGTTCGGCTTGGTGCCGGCGGCAAGCCGGGCGCGAATGTCGGCCGGTTCATGGCCATGTTCGAGTTCGTGCATCGTCTTTGACCCCTGTCGCCGCCCAAGGCGGCGCTCGTTTTGATTTGCGTCGGGCGCTGCGAGGCGCTACGGCTGACTTCCGGGGTTCTTCTTGCCCCGTGGACATGCATTCATGACAATTCTTCGTTTCCTGGCCAACAATGCGCGTTGGATCGTGGGCGGCTTTCTGCTGACCTTCTTTTCATCCTTCGGCCAGACCTTCTTCATCGCGATGTCGGCCGGCGACATTCGGGCCGAATATGGGCTCAGCCATGGCGAGTTCGGCATGCTCTACATGGTTTCGACGCTGGCCAGCGCGTTGACGCTGCCATGGCTGGGGCGAATCGTCGACCGCTATGGCGCCGCACGAGTGACCATCATCGTCGCGCCGTGCCTTGCGTTGGGCATGCTCGGCATGGCGTTTTCCACGCATCTGATCGCGCTCGTCATCGTGATCTATGTGCTGCGGCTCTTCGGGCAGGGCATGATGGTCCAGAACGCCTTCACTGCCACAGGGCGTTGGTTTGCGGCCAATCGCGGGCGGGCCATATCGCTGGTCACGCTGGGTCTGAACGCGGGCGAGGCCATCTGGCCGGTGGCGTTCGTTGCGGCGGCCGCGCTGATCGGCTGGCGGACATCCTGGATCGTCGGCGCGGCGATCCTGATCGTTGTCGCGATGCCGGCGATTGCGCTGCTGCTGGCCAAGGAGCGCGAGCCGCTTTCCGACCCGCCCGATCCCAAGGCCATCGCCGTACGCGACTGGACGCGCGCCGAGGTGCTGCGCGATCCCGCCTTCTGGCTGCTGATGACCGGCACGATGGCGCCCGGCTTCATCGTGACGACGGTGTTCTTCCATCAGGTCTATCTGGTCGACCTGCGCGGCTGGTCGTTGACGGTGTTTGCATCCTCGTTTGCGGCGATGAGCGCGGCGACGGTGGTGTTCGCGCTGATCGGCGGCACGCTGATCGACCGGTTTTCGGCCGTGCGCCTGCTGCCGGCGAGCCTGCTGCCGCTTGCGGCCGCCTGTTTCGTGCTCGGATTGATGACGCAGCAATGGAGCATCTTCGCCTTCATGGTGCTGGTCGGCATGTCCAACGGCATCGTCGGCACGATCCTGGGCGCGCTGTGGCCGGAGATCTACGGCACGCGGGAGTTGGGCGCGATCCGCTCGGTCGTCGTCGCATTGATGGTGTTCTCGACGGCGATGGGACCGGGCCTGACCGGCGCGCTGATCGATCTCGGCGTCAGCTACCCGGGCCAGATCGTGGCGATGGGGCTCTATTGCCTGGCCATCTCGTCGGTGATGCTGATCGTCTCGCGCAGGCTGGTGGCGCGCCGCGAGGGGCACGTGCTTGCCAACGCACCGACGCCAAGCTAGGCGGGCGCCATGACCGTTACCGTTCGTTTTGCTCCGTCGCCGACGGGCCACATCCATATCGGCAACACGCGCACTGCGCTGTTCAACTGGCTCTTTGCACGCCAGCGCGACGGCCGGTTCATTCTCCGGTTCGACGACACCGATGTGGCGCGGTCCCGGCCGGAGTTCGCGGCGCAGACCGAGGCCGATCTGCGTTGGCTGGGGATCGCACCCGACCGGGTTGCGTACCAGTCGGCGCGCATGGCGGCCTATGATGCGGCTGCCGAGGCGTTGAAATCTGCCGGTTTGCTCTATCCGTGCTACGAGACGCCGGAAGAGCTTGAACGCCGGCGCAAGATCCGGCTGTCGCGCAAACTGCCGCCCGTCTATGGCCGCGAAGCACTGAAGCTGAGCGACGGCGAGAAGGCGGCGTTCGAGGCCGAGGGCCGTACGCCGCATTGGCGCTTCCTGCTGCCCAATTTCGACGGTGATCCGTTCGCGCCGCGCCGCACCGAGGAACGCTGGCTGGACGCGGTGCGCGGCGAACAGGCGGTCGATCTGGCATCGATGTCCGATCCGGTGCTGATCCGGGCCGACGGGACATACCTCTATACGCTGCCGTCCGTCGTCGATGACATCGAGATGGGGGTCAGCCATGTCATCCGTGGCGACGATCACGTCACCAACACCGGTGCGCAGATGGCATTGTTCCGCGCGCTCGGAGCGAAGCCGCCTGACTTCGGCCATCACAACCTTCTGACCACGGCGAGTGGCGAGGGACTTTCCAAACGCAGCGGTGCTCTGTCCATCATGAGCCTGGCCGATGCCGGCTATGAGCCGATGGCAGTTGCGAGCCTGGCCGTGCTGACCGGCTCGTCGATGGCGATCGAGGCAGTGCCGGCGATGGCGGCGCTTGCGGATCGCTTCGACATCACGGCAACCACCAAGTCGGCCGCCAAGTTCGATCCCGCCGATCTGGACGGTCTCAACGAGACGCTGGTGCACGCGCTGGAGTTTGACGCCGTCAGCACGCGGCTGGCCGAAGCGGGCGTTGACACCGACGATCCGCGCGCGCCCACATTCTGGACGTGGGTTCGCCCGAACCTGACCAAGGTGCCCGACGTTGCGCAATGGTGGCCGGTCATCGTCGAGGGGCCTGCGGACGAAGCGGTGCTGAACGGCGATGATCTGGGCTATGCACGTGCCGCGTTCGACCATTTGCCTGCGGGCGAACCCGACGAGGGCACCTGGAAGGCGTGGACCGACGCGCTGAAGGCGGAAACCGGCCGCAAGGGCCGGGCGCTGTTCATGCCGCTCAGGATCGCGCTCACCGGCCGCCCCTGGGGACCCGAGCTTGCAGGTCTATTGCCTCTTCTGGGTCGGGCAGAAACTGCCCGCCGACGACCCTGACGCTGCGGCCATCATCGGCAATGGCATAGACCTCTCCGACACTGACCGAGCCGGCGATGTCGGCGATGCGCCCGGTCGTCAGCCCATGGTCGCCCATCATCGCGCTTTCGGGATCTTCCAGCCGGTCGGGCCGTTCTTTCGGCGTCGGCACGAGGATCGCCGTCTCGGGCGGCGTGCTCTCTGCCCGATCGGGCGGATCGATGATCCCGGCCACGCCGATCGCATTCGCGTCTGCCTGACCGCATGTGCAGTCTTGTCTGCGAGGACCATCGCGGAAGTCGAAGGCGGTCTGCAGATCGGTGTAGGGCGTGCCGTCGCGGGCGATCATCGACATCGGCCCGTCATCAAGGCCGGTCGGGTGCGCAAAGAGCCGCGTCAGCGAAGCCGGACACAGTGCCGCGCACACCGCTTCATCACGGTCAAATGTCGATGGCGTTGCGGCAAACGAGATCGGGAAAAAGTAGCCGTCGCAGGTGCGCACGCACATGGTGCGATAGCTGCCCGCGTCGAACGTCGGCGCGGTGGGCCGCTCGCCGGGCCGGATCACCTGCGGCCGCGCCACCGTGCGGGTGCCCGGTTCACGGCGCAGCACGGATGCGGTTTCAGTGTCGCGGTTCGTGTCGCACGCCTGTGTGACGCGGGCGCGGAGCCGGGCGATCTCACGACCCGAGGCGCCGCCCGCATGGCTGTCGCGGATGCCGGTCAGACGGTCGAGATTGGCACGCATCTGTCCGATCGTGTTGCCGATGGCGCGGCATTGCCCGCTTGCGGCGACGCCGCACCGCAGCGCGCGATAGCGCCGCTCGGCCACATCGAGTTCACGGGCCTGACGCCGGACCGCGTTGGAAAACCGTGTGAACTGTTCGGCATTGCCGCCGCCGCGCAGGGCCGATGCGAGTTCAGCCTGCAAGCTCCTGCAGGACTGCGCATGGCTTGGTGTGGCTGTCGCCATCGCGCCGAACGCAATGGCCAGCACGACCAGCAATCCTGAACGGGCAACTCCGATACGCATGTTCACGCCACACAGCTTTTCACGACATCATGGCGGAAAACCGCCGACGAACGCTTAAGTCCGCCGGCCCAGTGTCGTGCAGCCAAGCTGAATTGGCGATGAACGTTAACGCAGCCTTGCCGCCGGTGTCGCGCCGCTCAGCCCATCCCCTCGGCGCGCTGTGCCGCTTCGACGGCGGCGATCGCGGTCATGTTGACGACACCGCGCGAGGTAACGGACGGCGTCAGAATGTGCGCCGGACGCGAGGCACCGAGCAGGATCGGGCCGACGTGAAGCGCATCCAGCATCGATTTGACCGCGTTGAGCGCGATGTTCGCCGAATCAAGGTTCGGGAACACCAACAGGTTCGCCTCGCCCTCAAGGATCGAGTTGGGCAGCACGCGAGCGCGCAGGGCAGGATCGAGTGCGCTGTCGGCATGCATTTCGCCATCGACGCACAGATCGGGCGCGCGGCCATGCAGGATCTCGGTCGCCCGACGCATCTTCCTGGCGCTTTCGCTTTCGCGCGAGCCGAAGTTGGAATGCGACAGCATTGCCGCCTTGGGTTCGACACCGAACCGGCGGATCTCGTCGGCTGCGAGAATGGCCATTTCGACCAGTTCCTCGGCGGTGGGCTCCATGGACACGTAAGTGTCGGTGAAGAACGTCATGCCGCTGCCCGAGATCAGCAGCGACAGGGCGGAGAGGTCGCGCGCCGATTTGCGCAAGCCCACGATCAGCCGCACGGTGCGCAAATGCCGTTCGTAGCGGCCGTCCAGACCGCAGATCATCGCGTCGGCCTCGTCGCGCATCAGCGCGATCGACGAGATCACCGTGGCGTTGGTGCGCACCAGCGTGCGGGCATAATCGGGCGTGATGCCCTGCCGGCCGCCAACCTGAATCAGATGGTCGACATAGGCGCGATAGCGCGGATCATCGAGCGGGTTGATCAGTTCGAAATCGGTGCCGGGCCGGATGCGCAGGCCGTAGCGGCGCAGGCGCACGTCGACCACATCGGGCCGGCCGACCAGGATCGGCTGGGCGATGCCGTCTTCCAGCACGATCTGCGCGGCGCGAAGCACGCGTTCGTCCTCGCCGTCGGCATAGATCACCCGCTGCGGGTCCGACCCTTGCGCGGCCGAGATGACCGGCTTCATGACGAGACCCGAGCGGAAGACGAAACGGTTCAGCCGGTCGCGGTAGGCTTCCATGTCGTCGATGGGGCGGGTGGCAACGCCGGTTTTGGCGGCGGCCTCGGCCACGGCCGGCGCGATGCGCAGGATCAGCCGCTGGTCGAAGGGCGACGGGATCAGGTAATCGGGACCGAACACCGGCGTTTCGCCCGAATAAGCGCGCGCGGCGATGTCGGACGGCTCCTCGCGGGCCAGCTTCGCGATGGCATGGACCGCGGCCATCTTCATCTCTTCGTTGATGGTGCTGGCGCCGCAGTCGAGCGCGCCGCGGAAGATGTAGGGGAAGCAAAGGACATTGTTGACTTGATTTGGAAAGTCGGACCGTCCGGTGCAGATCATCGCGTCCGGGCGCGCGGCGCGGGCCGCGTCGGGCATGATTTCCGGGACCGGGTTGGCCAGCGCCATGATCAGCGGCTTGTCGGCCATCCTGGCAACCGCCTCCGGCTTGAGGACGCCCGGAGCGGACAGGCCCAGGAACACGTCCGCGCCCTCGATCGCCTCATCGAGCGTGCGCAGGGTCGTGTCGCGCGCAAACTGGGCCTTCCAGCGGTCCATGTAGCCGTCGCGGCCCTGATAGACGACGCCCTCGCGGTCGAGCACGATGATGTTGTCGCGTCGGGCGCCCAGCGAGACCAAGATGTTCAGGCAGGCGATGGCCGCCGCGCCCGCGCCGGAGGTGACGATCCGGGCGTCCTCGATCTTCTTGCCGGCCAGTTCCAGCCCGTTGATGATCCCGGCCGCGACGATGATCGCCGTGCCGTGCTGGTCATCGTGGAACACCGGAATGCGCATCGTCTCGCGCAGGCGTTCTTCCACCTCGAAACACTCGGGCGCCTTGATGTCCTCAAGGTTGATGCCGCCGAACGTCGGTTCGAGCGCCGAGACGACATCGACCATGCGATCGACGCCGGCGGCGTCGATCTCGATGTCGAAGACATCAATGCCCGCGAACTTCTTGAACAGCACCGCCTTGCCTTCCATGACGGGCTTTGAGGCCAAGGGGCCGATATCGCCGAGCCCTAGAACGGCCGAACCGTTGGATACGACGGCGACCAGATTGCCGCGCGCAGTGTAGTCGGTGGCGCGCATCGGATCGTCGGCGATGGCAAGGCAGGGCGCCGCGACGCCCGGCGAATAGGCCAGCGCCAGATCGCGTTGGTTGCCCAACGGCTTGGTGGCGCGGATTTCGAGTTTTCCGGGAACCGGGTACTTGTGGAAGTGAAGCGCGTTCTCGGTCAGATCGGATGGTTCGACCGTGGCGTCCTGATCCATGCGCCTGTCCTCCATGTCGTCGTGTTCTTGTTGTGCCGCTTTTGCGAGCGGTAACGCACGGCGGCGTTCGCGTCGAGGCAAATCGGGCCGCACGGGCCCGCAGGCCCGCACGATCGGTCGACATAAAGAGCTAGAACGCGCTCTGGTAGACGCCGCCGTCGATCAGGATGTTCTGGCCGGTGATGTAGCCGGCATGCGTCGAGCAAAGGAACGCGCAGGTGGCGCCGAACTCTTCGGGGGTGCCCAGTCGTTTGGCCGGAATGGCCTCACGCTGGCGGTCGGCCTCGGCGTCGACAGAAACGCCATTGCGCTCGGCCGCGTAGCCGATCGTCTGGCGGATGCGATCGGTGTCGATCTTGCCGGGCAGGATGTTGTTGATCGTGACGTTCTTGCCGGCGACGGATCGGGCAACCCCGGCAAGGAAGGCCGTCAGGCCGGCGCGCGCGCCCGATGACAGGTCCAGCCCGAGTATCGGCTGATAGACCGACATTGAGGTGATGTTGACGATGCGGCCAAACCCGCGATCGGCCATGCCGTCGATGGCGCGCTGCACCAGTTCGATAGGGGTGACCATGTTCTGCGTGACGCCCTCGAGCAGCGCATCGCGGTCCAGGTCTCTGAAATCACGCAGCGGCGGGCCGCCATTGTTGTTGACCAGAATGTCGGGCTCGGGACAGGCATCGAGCAGGGCATCCTGCACCGGGCGCCTGGAGACATCGCCCAGCACCACATGCACCGTGACGCCATGGGCCCGCAGCTCGTCAGCTGTCTTTTCGGTCGTGTCCTCATTGCGACCGTTGATGGTCAGGTGGACGCCTTCCTTGGCCAACGCCTCGGCACACCCGCGCCCCAACCCACGGCTCGACGCGCAAACGATGGCGTGTTTTCCCTTCAATCCCAAATCCATGATGCTTGTCTCCTGATCTTCTTCGGGATTGGTCTAAACGCTTGGCGCGCCGGGTCAATGTGCGTTCGTCAGCCCCACAGGGCCGGTTGCGGCGGGTGCACGCGTTCGCCGGTGTAGCGCAGTGGCGGGTCGCGGTCCTCGGCAAGCAACAGCGGGCCATCGAGATCGATGAAGTCAGCGTCTTGGGCGAGGATCACGGCCGGGGCCATGGACAGCGACGAGCCGACCATGCAGCCGACCATGATCGCAAAGCCAAGCGCGCGCGCATGTCGCTGCATGGCCAGCGCTTCGGTGAGGCCGCCGGTCTTGTCCAGCTTGATGTTGATCGCGTCATAGCGGCCGATGAGCGTGTCGAGTTCGGCGTTAGTATGAACGCTCTCGTCCGCACAGACCGGAACCGGGCGGGCCATGGTGGCCAGGGCTGCATCGTCACCGGCGGGAAGCGGTTGTTCGATGAGCACGGCGCCGCAGCTGGCGGCCTGCGCCATGCACCTGGCCAGTTCGTGTTCATGCCAGCTCTCGTTGGCGTCCATGATGAAACGCGCGTTGGGCGCGGCGGCGTGCATCGCCTGCATACGTGCGATGTCGTGGCCGTCGCCGCCGAGCTTGGCCTTGATCAGACTGTGATCGACGGCCGCTTGCCGGGCGGCTCGTGCCATCGCTTCGGGCGTATCCAGCGAAACTGTGACTGCGGTCGGAACGGAGCGTGGCGCATCGACCCCGATCAGGTCGTGGACTGGTAGGCCGGCACGTTTTGCGCGCAGGTCCCACACCGCGCAGTCGACGGCGTTGCGGGCTGCGCCGGGCGGCAAGGCGGTACCGATCCGGTCATGCAGCGCTGCACCGTCGCCTTGGAGCGCAAGCTTCGGCAGCCCGGCGATCTGGTCGGCAACGCTGGTCATCGTCTCGCCATACCGCGCATAGGGCACGCATTCGCCACGGCCCGCATGGCGCCCGTCGGTCACCACGCAGGTGAGCGTTTCGGCGGCGGTCTTTGCGCCGCGCGCGATGCGAAAAGCGCCCTTGATCGCAAATGCGTCCCGTTCGATGGCAATCGTCAATGGGTCGGCCAAGCGGCGCCTCGTCATGTCGGTTGCGTGGCCGGTGTTGCGCAAAAGTGGCAGACGGCCGAACTGCCGCGCGTTAGAAGGGCACGATGAGCGCCACGTCAACCCAAGCGCCTGATCGGGTGCCAGGGGCCGATGTCACAACAAGCGGCCACGCGCGCGTCGAAGCGCAGCGGCGTGGCGACGCGGCCGTGCTGTTGTTGCAGGGCGCCTGGCTCACCACGACGGTGGGCGCCATCGACGGCCCGCTCGATCGCGCCGTGGAAGAGGCCGCCGACGCGAGAACGGTCGCGTTCGATGCCACGCAGGTCCACCCGATCGACACGGCCGGCGCATGGCTGATCGTGCGTGCGCTGCGGGCCGCCCAGGCGCGCGGGCAGACCGCAGATGTGCACGGCCTGTCGGATGCGGCGCGCATTCTGGTCGATGCCGTCGCCGAGACGGCGGTGGGTGGCGGCAAGGGCGCCGCGCCGGGCCGGGGCAACATCATCGTCTCGGCGCTCGACAGCGTCGGCCGCGCGATGGTCGAACTGCGCCATGACGCCCTTTTGGGCCTGCACATGTTGGGTGCGGCGGTGCGCGGCAGCCAGATGAAGTCCGGCCATCGCAATGCGGTGTCGATCGCGCCCGTGGTCGCCCAGATCGACCGGATGGGCATCCGCGCGATCCCGATCATCGTTTTGATGTCGACGATCATCGGCGCCATCATCGCCCAGCAGGGCGCGTTTCAACTGCGCTATTTCGGCGCCGAGATCTTCGTCGTCGATCTGGTCGCGATCCTGGTGCTGCGCGAGATCGGCGTGCTGCTGACCGCCATCATGATCGCCGGCCGCTCGGGCAGCGCCATCACCGCCGAGATCGGCTCGATGAAGATGCGCGAGGAGGTCGACGCGCTGACCGTCATCGGGCTCAACCCGATCGGCGTTTTGGTGTTTCCGCGACTGGTTGCGCTCGTCATTGCGTTGCCGCTTCTGACGTTCATCGCCAACATCGCCGCCCTCGGCGGGGCGATGTTCGTCGCACAGGCCTATTCGGGCATCTCGCCCGAAGCGTTCATCGCCCGCACCCGCGATGCGATCGATCTGACGACCTTTTATGCCGGTGTCATCAAGGCGCCCTTCATGGCGATCATCATCGGCATCATCGCGTCGGTCGAGGGCATGAAGGTGGGCGGCAGCGCCGAATCGCTTGGACAGCGGGTCACGGCGGCGGTGGTCAAGGCGATCTTCGTGGTCATCGTGGTCGATGGGCTGTTTGCCATGTTCTTTGCCGCGGTGGATTTCTGAGGATGCTCATGGACCCGGGCGAAGCGATCATCAGCGTGCGCGACATTCACGTCCAGTTCGGCGCGCAGGTGGTGTTGCACGATCTCGACCTCGACGTCATGGCGGGCGAAATCCTCGGGTTCGTCGGTGCATCGGGAACCGGAAAATCGGTGCTGATGCGCGCGATACTGGGCCTGACGCCGATGCAGAACGGCCAGATCCTGATCTTCGGTCACGATCTCGAACACACCGACGACGAGGAACGCATCGCCATAGACATGCGCATGGGCGTGTTGTTCCAGCATGGCGCGCTTTTCTCGGCACTGACGGTTGCCGAGAACATCGAGGTGCCGATGCGCGAATATGTGCGCCTGCCGCGCAAGCTGATGCGCGAGTTGGCGCTGGTGAAGATGGAGATGGTCGGGCTGAAGGCATCCGATGCGGACAAGTACCCGTCCGAACTGTCGGGCGGCATGATCAAGCGCGCCGCGCTCGCGCGCGCGCTGGCGCTCGATCCCGACATCGTCTTCCTCGACGAGCCGACATCGGGCCTCGACCCGATCGGGGCGGCCGAGTTCGATGAACTGATCGCCAAACTGCGCGACACGATGGGGCTGACGGTCTACATGGTGACCCACGATCTGGACAGCCTGTTCACCGTTGCCGACAGGATCGCGGTTCTGGGCGAGGGACGCGTGATCGCCGCCGGCACGCTGGCGACCATGCTGGAACATGATAATGCCTGGATCAGGTCCTATTTCCGCGGCAAGCGGGCACGGCTGATGCCAGCGCGGGCGAGCTGAGGGTAGCAACGCGATGGAAACAAAGGCCAATTACGTGGCAGTCGGCGCCTTCACGGTGCTGGTCTTCGCTGCCGCCTTCGCCTTCGTCTACTGGGTTGCGCGCGTCGATACCGGTCGGGACACCGCGCCGCTCGACATCATCATCGAGGGCTCCGTGACGGGCCTGGCGACTGGCAGTTTCGTCAAGTTCAACGGCATCGACGTCGGCCGAATCACGCAGTTGAGCTTTGACGCCGGCAACCCGCGTGTCGTGATCGCGCGCGCGCAGATGCGCACCGATCTGCCGATCACCGCATCGACGCGCGCGGTCCTGTCGTTCACCGGCCTGACCGGCATTGCGCACATCGAGCTGGAAGGCGGCGACGCCAATCAGCCCAACGTGTTCCAGATCGCCGCCGAGGACGACGCGGTCGCCTCGATCACGGCCGATCCGTCGGCCGTCAACGATCTGCTTGCAACGGCGCAGGACATTGCGGATCGCGCCGATTCGATCCTTTCGGAAGTCGAAGAGTTCGTTGCCGAAGCGCGCGCACCACTGACCCAGGCTTTGAACAACGTCACCGAAGTGACCGATGCGCTTGCCGCCAATGCGGACGGGATCGACCAGTTCCTCGCCGGCATGGGCGAGTTGGGCGGCTCGCTCGACACGCTCGCGGTAGCGCTTGAGGGGACGCTGAGCGGGGTCAATCAGCTGATTGCGGCCGTCGACCCCGCCGAGATCGACGCGATCGTTGGCGACGTCCGCCGTTTTGCGTCCAATCTGGGCGAAACGTCCGAGCAGTTCGAGACGCTGGTCGCCTCGGCGCGTCAGACGCTGGCGGGCCTTGAGGGCATCGGCGGCAGGATCGACACCTCGTTCGATCAGGTCGATGCGCTGATCGCCGCGGTCGATCCCGAACAGGTCAGCACCGCGATGAGCGGCTTTGCCGATGCCGGCACGGCGGCGCGCCAGATCACGTCCGATGTGGCGGCGGTGACGGCCGCGCTGGACCCTGAACGGATCGAACTGATCATCGCCGACGTCAACACATTCACCGCCACCTTGAGCCAGTCTTCGGCCGATATCGACACGCTCATCGCGTCGGCGCGGACCGCCATCGAGGGGTTTGAGGGCGTCGGCGACCAGATCGGCTCGTCGCTCGAACAGGTCGAGGCGCTGGTCGGCGCGATCGATGCCGACCAGGTCAATGAAGCTGTGTCCGGTTTTGCCGATGCGGGCGCGGCGGCGCGGCAGATCACGGCCGATGTGGCCGAAGTCACCGCCTCGCTTGAGGGTCGCGATGCCGATATCGACGCGATCTTCACAAACGTGACCGAGATGTCGGAACGGCTCAATGCGGCGTCGGCGCGCGTCGATGGCGTGCTGGCGAGGCTCGACGGCTTGCTGGGCGACGGCGACGGCGGCTCGCTGTTGGCCGATGCCGGGGAAACGTTGCGCGCGTTTCGCGACGCGGCCAACAATCTGAACGGGCGTCTCGACACGATCGGCGCCGATCTTGAGCGGTTTTCCGACCGCGGATTGCGGGACGTTGAAACACTGGTCAACGATGCCCGGCGTTCGATCGTTCGGATCGAGCAGGCCATCACGAGCCTGGAGCGCAATCCACAACGGCTGATCTTCGGCGGCAGCGATGGCGTGCGGCGTTTTGACGGCCGGCAGCGGCGCTGATAAAGGCGGCACGGTCGTCGCGGCCCGCCGGCTGGTCCAGGGCGCTGTGCAACCAGAAGGTGGGATTCGTGCGTAGGCACCCACAAACCGAAGCAACCGCCGTGATCGCGGGCAGGGGGCGGACAGCCGGCGCGGCGCTCAGGGCGTGCGCCATCGCTTGCGCGCTCCTGTTCGTTTCGGGCTGCAGCGTGCTGTCCAGCCTGGGGCCGGACCCCGAAACCTTCGATCTGACCACACCGACCGTCGGTGCCACGCAATCGGTGCGCCGGGGCACGCAGATTCTCATTGCCGAGCCCGCGGCGGTACGGGCGCTTGATTCGGAAAATGTGGTCGTTGAAACCTCGCCGCTGACCATCGAGTATCTGGGCGGCTCGCAGTGGGGCGATCGCCTGCCGCGCCTGGTGCAGCGCAGGCTTGCCGCGGCCTTCGAGAACTCGGACCGTTTCGGCGGGGTCGGGCTGCCGGGGCAGGGGCTGGCGATCGACTACCAGATCGTCACCGAGATTCGCGATTTCGGCATCGATGTTCCGGCGGGCGCGGCCCAGGTCGAGATCGCGGTCAAGCTTCTCAACGATCGCAACGGTGTGATTGTCTCCGACCGGACGTTTTCATCGTCGGTGCCGGTCGTGATCGGCGCGTCCAATGAAGCCTACATTGCGGCGATCGACCAGGCCTTCCGCGAAGTCGCCGACGAGATGGTGGTCTGGGTGACCCGCCGCATCTGATCGCGGACGACGCGGCCCGGTTTTCAAGGCATGCCAAGCGCTTGGCTGCGCGTCAGCCGCCTGAACTCAATCGTCCCGATAGACCTTTTCGCGCCGTTCATGGCGCTCCTGGGCTTCCAGCGACAGCGTGGCGATCGGCCGTGCGTCCAGTCGTTTGACGCCGATCGGGTCGCCGGTTTCCTCGCAATAGCCGTAGGTGCCGTCGTCGATGCGCTTGATCGCCATGTCGATCTTCTTGATCAGCTTGCGCTGGCGATCGCGGGCGCGCAACTCGATCGCACGGTCGGTCTCGGAGGTCGCCCTGTCGGCGATGTCGGGATGGTTTGAATTCTCGCGCTGCAGATTTTCGAGCGTCTCGCGCGATTCGTCGAGCAGTTCCGACTTCCACGTGATCAGCTTCTGCCTGAAATAGGCCCGCATGCGCTCATTCATGAAAGGCTCGTCGTCGCCGGGTTCGTAGTTCTTGATCATGATCTGGTCGGTCATGGTCGCGATCCCTGCATGAAGATTGGCCGCTGTATAATGGCAGGCCCCCCGGTGCTCAAGTTTCAATTGCGTGAAAGACCGCTTTCGGTTGCCGGTGTCCGGGAACGGCCTAGACCTTGTTGTGATTGCGCCGGTCGCAGGCGCGCGCTAAGCCGCCCGGCGAAGGGGGATTGCATGAGCAGGTTGTTTCTCTTGCGCCACGCCAAGGCGCAATGGGCCGAACCCGGTCAACGCGATTTCGATCGGGAACTCGCACCCGCCGGTGAGGACGAGGCGCGTGCGATCGGGCGGGCCATGGCCGCGCGCGATCTTTGGCCAGAGCGGGTTGTGTGTTCGACCGCCGCCCGGGCGCGCCAGACACTCGATGGCGTCAACACCGTGCATGACCTGTCGGCGGTCACTCAATACAGCCAGGATTTGTATGCGACCGATGCTCCGGGCTATCTGGAGGTTGTCGCGCGGGCGGGCTTTGACGGCGATTTCATGCTGATCGGCCACAACCCGATGCTGGAGGATGTGGCGCTTGCGTTGGTCTCGGCCGGAGAAGAGGGGCAACTGGCGGCGTTGCGCATGGGGTTCCGGACTGCCGGACTGGTGGTGATCGGCTTTGACGGCCCGCTTGCCCACATCGAAAAGATGAAGGGCACGCTCGAAGCTTATCTGACCCCGGACGACGGCTGACGCTCATCCCCCTTAAATCCGGCGGCACGGCTACCTATACAATGGCGCACCGCAACAAGACGGGCGAGGGCGCACATTGGCTGGCCTGACAACGCTGGGCGATGAAGCCCTGATCGCCGTGCAGACGGCCGCCGGGCGTGCCGGGGCCGTGATCGAGCCCAATGTCCGCCTTGGCGTCACCGGGCTGTCGCGCGCCGGCAAGACCATCTTCATCACCGCTCTTGTCCACAACCTGATCCATGGCGGCCGGTTGCCGCTCTTCGATGTCGTGCAGTCGGGCCGCCTTGCGCGGGCGCACCTGCAGCCGCAGCCCGATCACGGCGTGCCCCGTTTTGCCTATGAAGACCATGTCCGCGCGCTGGTGGACGATCGCGCCTGGCCTGAATCGACCCGGTCGATCAGCCAGTTGCGGCTGACGCTGGAATACCAGAGCGCATCGGGCTGGAACCGGCTGTTCTCTCGCGGCCGGCTGCATCTGGACATCATCGACTACCCTGGCGAGTGGCTTTTGGACCTGCCATTGCTGGGCAAGGATTTTGCCCAGTTCAGCGCCGACGCGGTGGAGCGCGCCGCGGGCGGGCGGCGTGCCGGGCTCGCCGCGCACTGGCTGGACATGGCCGGGTCGATGGCGCCCGACGCACCGTTCGACGAGGTCAGGGCGCAGGACCTGGCGCGGGTCTTCCGCGATTACCTGGCGGCCTGCCGCGCCGATCATCTGGCGTTGTCGACCCTGCCGCCCGGGCGGTTCCTGATGCCCGGCGATCTGGAAGGCTCGCCGGCGCTGACATTTGCGCCGTTGACGCGCCACGTCGCCCGCGCCCAAAGCGGGACGATGCAGGCCGTGATGGCGCAGCGTTACGAGGCCTACAAGACCCTTGTCGTCAAACCGTTCTTTCGGCAGCACATCACGCGGCTCGACCGGCAGATCGTGCTGATCGATGCGATGTCGGCGATCAATGCCGGCACCGAGGCGCTGGCCGATCTGGAAAATGCGCTGACAGAAATCCTGGGCTGTTTTCGCCAGGGCGCCGGCAACCTTCTGACATCGCTCTGGCAGCGGCGCATCGACCGGATCCTGATCGCTGCGACCAAGGCCGACCACCTGCACCATGAAAGCCATGACAAGCTTGAGCAGGTGGTATCGCGGCTGGTCGCGCGGTCGGCCAAGCGCGCCGGGCTGTCCGGTGCGGCCGTCAAGACGGTGGCGCTTGCGGCGGTTCGCGCCACCCGCGAGGCGACCGTCCGCGAAAACGGGGAAACGCTGCCGGTTGTCGTCGGCACGCCGATCGCAGGTGAGACCATCGGCGAGACGACCTTTGACGGCACGCGCGAGACCGCGATCTTCCCCGGCGATCTGCCCGACGACCCCGAAGCGCTGTTTTCGGGCGAGGCGGCCTACCGCCAGCGCTTCGTGCGCATGCGTCCGCCGCGCCTTGAACGCACTGCCGAGGGCCTGACGCTGTCGCTGCCGCACATCCGGCTCGACAAGGCGCTGCAATTCCTGCTCGGGGACACACTGCGATGACCAAAGACCCTGCAAACCGCCCGCCGCAGGCATTCGATGTCGGCCAATCGCCGGGCCCGGACGATGACGCTTCACCTGAACCCGGCAAGCGCCAGCCAAGGCCGCCCGTGGCCATCGCCGACCCGGAGCGGATCGTCATCGATGAGGACGACTACTTCGCCCGCGAGCATCTGGACGAACTGGACGTGCCGCCACCGCGGCCGTCCGCCGCCCGTCGCCGGGGGGTGCGCCTGGGTGCGATCGCTTGGTCGGCGTTCGGCGCAATCGTCGCGCTGGCGCTCGGCCTTTGGTTCGACGGTCTGGTGCGGGGGCTCCTGGAGCGCAATGCGCTGATCGGTCAGGCGGCGATGGTCGCAGTGGGTGTCTTCGGTCTTGCGGTTGTGGCGCTCGTCGTGCGCGAACTGGCCGCGATCTGGAAGCTGTCGGCTGTCGGCGATCTGCGCGATGCGATCAACAAGGCGCGCGATGATGGCAACATGCGCGACCTGGCAGCGGCCACCGCGCGGCTGGAGGCCCATTTCGCGCGCCACCCGAAGGCCGCCGCCGGCCGCGCGCGCCTTGACGCCCTCAAGGACGACATCATCGATCCCGAGGACCGGCTCGCGCTTGTCGAGACCGAACTGATGAAGGGTTTGGACGTTGAGGCGCGCGTCCTGGTGATGAACTCGGCCAAGCGTGTTTCCGTGGTCACGGCGGTCTCGCCGCGCGCGCTGGTCGATGTCGGCTACGTGCTCTACGAAAACGTCAGGCTGATGCGGGTGATCGCCGAGCACTATGGCGGGCGCACCGGGTTTTTCGGGACATTGACGCTGGTCCGGCGTGTGGTCACCCATCTGGCCGTCACCGGAACCATAGCCTTGGGCGACGGCCTGGTGCAGCAGGTGGTCGGACAGGGATTGGCGGCGCGGCTGTCGGCGCGGCTGGGCGAGGGCGTCGTCAACGGCCTTCTGACCGCTCGGATCGGGCTGGCGGCGATCGATGTGTGTCGGCCCTCGCCGTTCATCGCGCTGCCCCGGCCCCGGCTCGCCGATTTCGCGGCGATTCTGACCCGGTTTTCCAGTGGCGGTGATACCGGGACTGCACGCGAAGGTTGATCGAAAAGCGGTGCGGCGGTATCGTTGCAAAAGATTGCATTAACCAATCGCGGCGATGATCGCGGCCAACCTCCCACAGGAAAGCGAGCACGATGTTCCACCGCCTGGCCGTTCCCTTTGCAGTGACCGCAGTCGCGGTCGCCAGTGTCATCGCCGCGGCGCCGGCGCAGGCGCAAAACTCGCGGGATGCGCGCTTCTTCTCGCAGATCGAAGGCAAATGGCGCGGCGCCGGCGAAATCGTCGCCGGCAAGTACAAGGGCACGCGCTTCACCTGCCAGTTCGATGGCGCAACGCCCGACCGCAACGTCGGGATGTCGCTGGACGGCGGCTGCCGCGTCGGGCTGTTCAGCCAGAAGATGTCGGCGAAGGTGACCCGTCAGGGCCGGTCCTACACCGGCACCTTTCTTGACGGATCAGGCGGGCAGGGTCTCGATGTGACAGCCGGCAGTGTCAGCAGCGACCGCGTCGCGCTGACGCTCAATCGCAAGGACCTCAAGGGCGCGATGCTGGCGCGTCTGGCCGACGAGAACACGCTCAACATCACCGTGTCGGTGCATGTCGGCTCGGAACTGGTGCCCGTCATCGGCATGAGCCTTGACCGGCAGGACCGGGTTCGCGTCGGTTCGCTCGACTGACTGCCATTGCCTGAACGCGCCCGTTCGAACGGCGCGCTGTCGGCGGGCCGCTCTCAGGCCTGATGCTCGGGCACGCGCACGACCAACCCGTCGAGATCGTCGGTCATCTTGATCTGGCATGACAGGCGCGAGTTCGACTTTGTCTCATAGGCGAAGTCGAGCATGTCCTCTTCCATGATGTCGGGTTCGCCGGCCTTGGCCTTCCAGGCCTTGTCGACATAGACATGGCAGGTCGCACAGGCGCATGCGCCGCCGCATTCGGCCTCTATCCCCGGAACCGCGTTGCGGATGGCGTTTTCCATTACCGTCGAACCGTTTTCGGCATCGAGCACGAACTCGGTTCCGTCGAAGGCGACAATCGTCAGTTTGGGCATTGAGTACTCCGGCAGGTGTCGCCTCTGCCGTGCGACATGTGCCCTCCGATTATCGGCTGGCCCTCGATTGTCAAGCAGACCACGCGCTTCAAACCGCCGCGCGCAGCGCAGCTCGCGCCCGGCTCGGGGCGCGCGAAGAACCGGTGACACCGTGCGGTGGTTTTGGGTCCGATCGCCTCAGCGCAGGATGGCGTTGATGAAATCGCAGGCGCTGTCGATCTCGCGCAGCAAGGCACGCACGCATTTGCGCTCGCCGGGCGCTTCCTCAAGCTTGCCGGCGCGTTCGGCAACGGCACCGGCACCGATGGCGCGCGCGGCGCCCTTGAGGGTGTGCGCCTGTTGCTTGCGGCTCTCATCGTCGGCGCGCTGGCGCATGGCATGGCCGATGCTCTGTGCCTGGCGCAGGAACAGGCGCAACACCTCTTCCTCGAGCGCGCGATCGCCGCCGGTCTGTTCGGAAAGATGGGCCAGGTCGACGGGGCGTGCCTTGCGGCGGGTTCGCGGTGCAACCTCGGGCGGCGCGAACATTGCGTTGTCTGCTGCGGTCATGGCGCGGGCCTCGTCGGGATGCCTGTCGGTTCGGCGCGATGCGACCCATCCTGGCACGCAAATATGGGCAGGTCGTTAACGGCGCTGCGTGGCCCAAATGCTCGTCATGGTCAAAAAAGGGTCAAAAATCGGCGTCATCACACGTGCCGTTAACTCTATATTTAAAGTTTTATTGGGTCGGCTGATATGCTGTTCCATTCTGGAACTCGTCCCCTTACGATGCACTGCAATGAAAAATGTGCGGCGCGCATGGCTGATTTCGGGCCGGGGCGAACAAGCACAAAAATCATTGCGTCAGCGTATGCAGGCCGGCCGCCGAGCGGATCCGGCCGCAATGAGTAACAGGCGAGGTACGTATGGCCGTCAAGAAAAGCAAGACGGATCGCAGTGGCGACACCGACCGTGCGTTGCACGAGGCACTGGACGCCGAACTGGCGTCGGTGACCGATGTCGACGGCGGTCTCGATCTGGACAGCGAACTGTCGCTTGACGATTTCGAGGCACAGATTTCGGAAGCTGCGAGCGCACTGAGCGATGCCCCGCGCAAGAGCCGTTCGAGCGCCAAGTCGCGCGCGCAGAAGGCGCGGCGCCGGCCCGAGCCGCGCAAGGCCGAACCCGCTCCGCAGCCCGCGCCGGTTCCGCCCATGGCGCCGCCGGTCGGCGAGGACGAGGTCTCAGGGTTCGACGACTTCCTGCCGGCCAATGACGACAACTCCGATCGCGAGTACGCGCGGTTGCTGGCCGGCATCAACGCCGGTGCTTCGACCAAACCGCTGATCTGGGCCGGCGGCCTGAGCGCCCTTTGGGCGGTGATCGGTGTTGGCGTTGCTCATGTTCTGTACGCGCCGGAAATCTGGACCGGCGGCCTGGGCGGCACCGGCGACACGCCCGGCGTGATCAACCTGTTCCTCGGCATCGTCGTGCCGATCTTCCTGTTCTTCGCCTTCGCCGTGATGGTGCGGCGCGCCACCGAAATGCGCGCGACGGCCCGCGCGATGAGCGAGATTGCCTACCGGTTGGCCGCGCCCGAAAGCATTGCGCAAGGGCGCGTGGCGATGGTCGGCCAGGCGGTGCGCCGAGAGGTCTCAGCGATGGGCGAGGGGATCGAGCGGACCATCGCACGCGCTTCCGAACTCGAAGTGCTGATGCAGAACGAGGTCTCCGAACTCGAGCGCGTCTACTCGGACAATGAAGCCAAGATGCGCTCCCTGCTCAACGATCTGGGCAATGAACGCGAAGGCATGATCGCCCATGCCGAACGCCTGCGCGGCTCGATTTCGGGCACGCACGACCAGTTGCGCGAGGAACTGGCGGGCGCCGCCGACGTGATTCGCGAGAACGTCCTGAACGCGTCGACGCAGTTGACCGCGACGCTCAACCGGTCGGGCCAGACGCTGATCGGTTCGATCAAGGAGAGCGGCGACACGATCAACGAGGCGATTGCGCATCGGCTGGAGAACGTTTCCCAGCAGATCACGACGTCGGGCGAGACCTTTGCCAGCCTTCTCGACACGCGGATCGCCAATCTCAATCACGAGACCGAAACCGCCTCGCAGCGGCTGTCCGATGCGCTCGAAGCGCGTGCGACCGAGTTCGTGCTGCATGTGAGCGAGGCGTCGCGCACGCTGACGACCGAGTTCGATGCGCGCATGGCCGG
>CAZSFA010000033.1:0-11978 GCA_964606055.1 uncultured Oceaniradius sp.
CCCGAAAGCTGACCGGGACGACGATCGAGATGCGGTGTGAGTTCGAGCAGCGCCGCAGCCTCGCTGACGGCTGTGTCGATCGCCCCCCGGTCCTGACCGCGCACCCGCAGTCCGAAGCCGATGTTCTGCCGCACCGTCAGGTGCGGATAGAGCGCGTACGACTGAAACACCATGGCGATGTCGCGGTCTCGGGGCGACAGGTCATTGACCACGCGGTCGCCGATTCTCAGCTTGCCGTCGGTGATGTCTTCCAGCCCAGCAACCATGCGAAGCGCGGTGGACTTGCCGCATCCCGACGGGCCGACCAGGACGAGAAACTCGCCGTCAGCCAGCGTGAGCGAGAGGTCGTCGACCGCCTGGAACCCGTCCCCGTAGCGCTTGGAAACACCGTCGAACTCGATCTCAGCCATACGCCGTTGTCTCCAGGTCGCGGTTGTTTGTCATGGTCAGGCGGTCGCCGGCAGGGCTTGGTCGACGAAAACGCCGGTTCCGCAGCCGGTTCGTGCATGAAACGTGGCCGCGATCCGGGCCGCGCGGCCCTCGGCAAATCCCGGCGCCAGGAATGTCGCGCCTTGCGGCAGCCCGTCCGGGCGAAACCCGTTCGGTACCGCAACGGCAGACAGACCCATCAGATTGACGAAGTTGGTATAGATGCCGAGCTGGCTGTTCAGTCTGATCGGGTCGGCTTCGATTTCGGCCTTGGTGTGGATCGTCGGGGTGGTCGGTACCACGAGTGTTTCAATGGCGTCCCACACCGGCCGCACATCGCGCTTGAGTTCGGCAATCCGGTGAATCGCGCGGAACACGTCGGTCGCCTCGTACTGGCCGGAGCTTTCCAGGATCCCGCGCGTGACGGGATGGATGTGTTCGCGGTGCTCGGCAACGATGGGATCGAGCGTCAGCGCACGTTCAGCAATCCACGGGCCATCGTACAGGATGCGCTGGACCTCATCGAACGGCGCAAAATCGACCGGAACCGCCCTGCCCCCCATGGCTTCGAGCCGCGCAACCGCCTGCTGAAAGAGCTCGGCAGCATCAGCGTCGGAAAAAAAGCGCAGCCATTGACCGTCCGGAATGCCGAACGCGAAACGCTCCGGCGGCGGGCCGCTGGCAAGGTCTGCGCTGTCGGCGAGCGGGTTTGAAAACGGCTCCTGCTTGTCGAAGCCGGCGATCAGTCGCGTCACGGTCATCGCATCGGCAACCGTGAGCGCGAAGACCGATACCGTCTCCAGCGTCTTCACGCATCCGCCGCCGCTCACGCAGCTGTTCGAGATCAGGCCCGGCGTGGGCTTCAGGCCGACGATGTTGTTGAAGGCGGCCGGCACCCGCCCCGAACCAGCCGCGTCGTTGGCGATCGAGAACGCGCCCATGCCGAGCGCCACCGCAACGCCTGATCCTGAACTGGAGCCGCCCGAAATGTGCGCCTCCGAGAACACGCTGGACGGCGCGCCGAACGGGGAGCGCATACCCACCAGCCCGATCCCGAACTGATCCATGTTGGTCTTGCCCAGACAGATCGCGCCGGCATCGAGCAGCCGTTGGATCGCCGGGCCGGTGCTCTCTGCCACGTAGCGCATGGCCGGCAGCGCATTGGTCGTCGGCATGCCCGGCACGTCGTTGCAGTCCTTGACGGAAAACGGAATGCCCCAGAGCGGTTGGTCGGCGCCTGGGCCCGCCGCCTCCAGCGCGTGCGCTTGAGCCAGCAAGTCCTCCCTGGAAGCGCGGTGGATCCAGACTGCGTCATTGCCGCGCGCGTCCATGCGGTCGCAGATCGCCGCTATGATCTCGCTTGGCGCGACGCCATCGGCAAAAGCGGCCTTCAGGCTGGAGATCGTCGGGGCTTGGGCGGACAACGACCAAGGCATCGTCATTGGGGCTCCTTGAGAAGGGTGTTGACGTCGGCCGTATGCGTCACCGTGCCGAACAGGCCGTTTCCGAACGCGGTCACGGAGAGGATCGCATCATGGAAGCGGCACTCGTCGCTGGCCGAGGCGTCCGCGACCAGACTGCATTCAAAGCCGCGATCATTGGCTTCGCGCATCGTCGAATGCACACAACCTTCCGTCCGCAGGCCGCAGATCAGCAACTCGCCGACATCGGCGCAGCGCAGCAAATGGTCCAGTTCGCTGCCGATGAACGCATTGTCGGAAGGATGATCGAACACGTGTGTTTGGCGCGCCAGATCCGGATCGAGTACAAGATCCCAGCCGGGCGTGCCCGCAACGAGGATGCGATCCTTGGTGCGCCGGCCATTCCTGAAGCGGACCGCAGGCGGCATCGCGTCGACGCGCGCCACACCCCGACGGCCGGCAAGGACGCGCCCACCGACCTCCATCCAGCGGCCAGCCAGGGCATGCGCTGCGGCCAATGCCGCCTTGCCGGCCGCGCCTGTCTCTTCGACGGTGGCGCCCTGAAAGCCAAGCAGGAGCAAACCCGTGCGCTCGACCCGGAAAGCGCCCTGGAAAGGAAACGGATAGGGTTTGGCGGTCAGCGTCGGACCCGTCATGGCGTGCGCTCCAGCGCCGAAACGACCGCTTCGACCGGAGCCAGGGCACCCCAGCGCCCGCCATGGGCGGTGAGGATCGCCAGCATTGCCTCATGATGAGCGGGCTCCACGGCGGTCGTCGCGTCCGACACGAGCAATGGGTCGTAGCCAAGTTCGCCCGCGTCGCGAAAGGTCGACTGAACACAACAGTCGGACGTCACACCGCAGACGATGAGGTTCTCGACGCCCATCGCCCGCAACATGCGATCCAGTCCGGTGGCGTGGAATGCGCCCTTGCCCGGCTTGTCGAGCACGATTTCGCCCTCGCGCGGCGCGCATTCGGGCACCAGGTCATGGCCGGACTCGCCGCGCACCAGAATGCGGCCATTGCTGCCGCGATCCCCTATTCCCAACCCATGCGCGCGGGTGCGCCATTGCTTGTTGGCATTCAGGTCCGCCAGATCCGGCCGATGCCCTTCACGCGTGTGGATGATCGTCACGCCTGCGCCGCGCGCCGCGGCCAGCAGGCGCGCGACCGGCGCGATGGCGGCCCGCGTGCGCGAGACGTCCTCACCGAGTTGGTCGACCCATCCCCCCGGCGCGCAGAAGTCCATTTGCATGTCGATGGCGATCAGCGCCGTTGCCGCTGCCTCGGCTGGACCTGAACAGGGCCAGGGATAGGTGGCCTCGATCTGCAACGTCACAATCGCTCCCGCGGAAGGCCAACGCTTCGTCGGCGCATGGTCCCACAACAATGCCGGCGCGCCTCAACGCGGTCGACGGTGGTCGGCAAGATAAGCAAATAATGTCCGCTGTCGATCAAAAAAGTTGCCTTTTGTGAGTTTTTGATAGTTTCCTGTGTGCGCGCTGATTTCGTCAAGGGAGAACAGCTGTGGTTCATCGCCATGATCGTGCAACACGACCGCGACCACCAACCGAGACGAGAGAGGTGGGCACCGGCAAATGGTCCACATGGGAGTCGCATTGTCGGGACGGCGGCGCCCCCGGTCGGGCCCGGCCTCGCCGGACCGTCATTGAGGGCCGCAATCCGACCCGCGGCCGTGTGCCGACGCCCGGCATCTGCATTTTGGAGAGACCATGACACGCTACGTAATCGGCCTTGATATCGGCACCACCTCCACGGTGGGTCTGCTCTTGGAACCGCCGGCAAAGGTGCTTGCAGCAGCCAAGCGCGACGTGACGCTGACATCGCTGCATCCGGGCTGGGCAGAGGAAGACCCGGCGCAATGGTGGGACAATGCCGTTTCGGTCCTTTCCGAGCTGACTGCCGAGTGCGATGCCACGCAACTTGCGGGAATCTGTGTCACCGGCATGTTGCCGGCGCTCGTCATGTTGGATGCGGACGGGCACATCATTCGCCCCTCGATCCAGCAAAGCGACGGGCGTTGTGTGGCGGAAGTCGACGAGATGCGTGCCGAACTGGATGAAGGCGCGTTCCTCAGACGCACCGGCAACGGCATCAACCAGCAACTCATCGCGGCTAAGCTGCGCTGGATCCAACGCCATGAACCGGCCAACTTCGCCCGCATCGCCACCGTTTTCGGTTCCTACGACTACATCAACTGGCGATTGACTGGACAGAGGGCCGTCGAGCAGAACTGGGCGCTCGAGGCAGGCTTCACAGATCTCGCGACAGATCGGATCGCCGACGATCTGGTCGCGCTCGCCGGAGTTGCGCGCGATGCGGTGCCCGCACGCACCCTCTCTCATCAGGTCATGGGCCATGTCAGTGCGGAAACCGCCAATGCGACCGGCCTGCCGGAGGGCCTGCCGGTGTTCGGCGGCGCTGCCGACCATATCGTCTCGGCGCTGGCCGCAGGCATCACGCGATCGGGCGACGTGCTGCTGAAGTTCGGTGGCGCCGGCGATATCGTGGTCGCATCGAACACGGTGCGGCCCGATGCGCGGCTGTTTCTGGACTATCATCTCGTGCCCGGCCTCTATGCGCCGAACGGCTGCATGGCGGCGTCCGGCTCGGCCCTGAACTGGTTGGCCACCATGATCGCTCCAGCCGGCTCGGACGGGCGACCACATGGAACGCTCGACACCTTGGCCGAAAGCGTGCCGCCGGGAAGCGATGGCCTGCGCTGTCTGCCGTACTTCCTCGGTGAAAAGACCCCACTGCATGATCCTCTTGCCCGTGGCGTCTTCGTTGGGCTTTCGCTCGACCAATCGCGTGGGCACATGTGGCGGGCCCTGCTGGAGGGCGTTGCATTCGGCTTTCGCCACCACATCGACGTCTTGGAGGAGCTTGGCTTTGAAAAGGCTAGGGTGCGCGCCTCCGATGGGGGAACGGCAAGCGCGGTCTGGATGCAGATCGTCGCCGATGTGATCGGCATGCCGGTGCAACTGCTCGACAACCACCATGGATCGTCGTTGGGCGCCGCTTTCGTTGCCTCCGTCGGCGCGGGCCTGGCGGGATGGGAAGACGCCGCCGCTCTCTCGGAGATGGGGCCGACCATCGAACCGGACCCGGCCAATGCCGCCCTCTATGATGCGGCCTACCAGGAGTTCCATGCGATCTATGCCGCGCTCAAACCCGTGTTGCATGCCCGTACCGCCCGGTGAGGCGTCATCGCGGCAGCATCCCCATGCGGCATGCCGCCAGATAGCGGTAAATCGGATCGCCGGTGTACCGCCACTCTTCGCGCGCCGAAAAGACCAGGCTGTGATCGTGCTCATCGTCCGAGGCAACCGCTGCGGCGGCGATGGCCGCCCAGGACGGAACTGTGGTTTGACGCCAGCACGCCATCTGGGCAGGCTCCGGTATGTCAGGCATGCCCATTTTGGGCATGAGCGCCAGCATCACCTCCGCATATCGCACGACGAGCGCACGGGGGTCGGGGACGTGGGGCTCGGTGATCCTCAGCCAGTGGGCACCGGTCACCGCGTGAAGTGCCTCGAAACTCATCGTGCCCGCATAGAGCGCGGCCGCATGGTCACGAACCGAAGGCAGGGTGACCGAATCAATGTCTAGTGCGACGGCCAATCGCCGGAATGCCGGTCGGCCGAACATGTCCGCGATCCAGTGCCAAAGCAGGCCATCGGCGGGCTTCAGCGCGCCGATCTCCGGGTCGTCGCGCAATGCCTGCATCGCGCCGCCAAGGCTCCGATGGCCATCGGCCATGGGCCGTTCAGGCATGGCAAGATATGTCGCCGCCCAGTATCCCAAGGCGTCACCCACCTCGGCCGCATCGCCGCGCAACACGCCGTAGGCCAACCGCATCAACGGGTGGGTCGCGCTGGCGGCGACGCCGTCCTGCAGATCGGGCATCGCCGCGCCGATGGCGTGCTCGATGCCCTGTTGCCTCACGCGATCACGGAAGAAGCTGCGCAGCGCCGCCTCGCGACCTCGATCGCCGCGCGCGCCGCGCCAGGTGTCCTCGTTCAGAGGCGGGCCTGCCTCCACGGGCAGTGTTGGTATTGAATGCTTGGCGATGTACCGTTCTGCGAATGCGCTCAAACGTTGTTCGCCCGCGCCCAGAGCGCGCAGGGCATGCAGCACCATGGGCAGATGGTTGGCCATGTGCCGAGGGAACTCGGCGCTCAGGCCACGGGTCGCGTCGTTGATCCGGCCAACGACTGAAATGCTCCTTGTCCGGGTCCGGCTGCCACTCTGGCGCATCAGTCCATACGAACACCGCCGGTGACGTTGATGCCCTGGCCGGTCATGAAGCCGGCGGCGTCGGAAGCCAGGAACGTCACAACACCGGCGACATCCTCCGGCTCTTCAAGGCGTCCAAGGGGCGTCAAGTCGACATACTCCTGGCGCACGGCGTCGGGTGTCATGTCGCGCAGTTCCGCCTCCCAAAGCACCTCGCGGTCCTGCATCCCGGTGCTGACGAAGCCCGGGCAGACCGCATTGACGCGGATGTTGTGAGGAGCAAGTTCCTTGGCCAGCGCCTGGGTCCATCCCAGCACCGCGAACTTGCTGGCAGAATAGTGCGCAAGCAACGGCGCGCCCACCTTGGCGGCAAGAGAGGCCGTGTTGACGATGCTGCCCGCCTTGCCATCCGCGATCATGTGGCGAGCGGCGACCTGGTTGGTCAAAAACACGCCGCGCGCATTGACGTCCATGTTGTGATCCCAATCGCGGTCGGTCAAATCGACCGCACGCTGCATGGACGACACTCCGGCGTTGGCGCAGACGACGTCGGGGACGCCCAACGAACCGATGACCCGTTCAAAGGCCGCCGCCACGGATTGCCGGTCGGCAACATCGGCCTCGATCGCCTCGGCGTGCCCGCCCAGCGTGGAACACAGCGCCTTGGCGCCGGCCACATCACGGTCGACAACCGCAATGGCATCGCCTTGTTCATGGAACGCCCTGACGATGGCCGCGCCGATTCCGGTGGCGCCGCCCGTGACGACAACGATGCGGCTGTCAGACAAATCCGGCTCCTCCTGAGCGCTTGACGTTTCGCACAATAAGTAACAAAAAAGAACACAAAGCAATCTATTTTTGCAATACGGCACATGATAGGGAGGAGTGCGCTCAACCGGCGCACAAGAACAGAACGGGAGCAAGGCAATGGCATCTACAGGCAAACGTCGTCGGCCGCGTGCCGGCGACGGCGAGGCGCGTGTCACCGACACATCGTCCCGCCTTCCAGCCCCGATCCGGCAAGCGCGAATCGCTGCCGCCTTTCGTCATGAGGGCTATGTTGGCGTCGCCGCTTTGGCGCGCGAGTTGGGTGTATCCAACATGACCATCCGCCGCGACATCGCCAGGCTCGAGAAGAACGGGTTGCTCAAGCGCACCCACGGCGGCGCGGTCAGCGCGGACCATCTTTCTCCGGTGCGCGTCGACTTTCAGGAACCGCCGTTTCCCGAACGCGCCGAGGACAAGGTGGCAGAGAAGTCGCAGATTGCCCGTGCGGCCCTGACGCTGATCAATCGCGGCGAGGCGATCGGGCTGGACGTGGGCACGTCCGCCCTCGCACTGGCCGATCTTCTCACCGGGCGTGAGGATCTGCGGATCGTCACCAACAACATGCATGCCGCGATGCGGCTGGCGAGCGGCAAGTGTACGGTCTACCTGCCGAGCGGGCAGGTCCGGTCGCCGGAAATGTCGGTGATCGGCGCAGAGGCGGTCATGGCGACGCAAGCGCGGTATCTGGACCAGGTTTTCCTGGGTATTTCCGGCATCGACGCCAGCGGCTGCTACGACTATTCGCCGGAGGATTCCGAGGTCAAACGCGCCTACGCCAAGAGCGCGGGCCGGGTGAATGTCCTGTGCGATTCCTCGAAGTTCAACAAAAAGGCCCTGAGCCCCGTGCTCGGCCTTGACGGCATCGATTGCCTGGTGACGGACGCGGCACCCACGGGAGCCCTCGCCGAGGCATTGGACGCGGCCGGCGTGGATGTGGTCCTCGCCGACCCGCGGCAAAACGACTGACAATTAGGAGACCGAGATGGAACTCATCAGCGGCGGCAGCAAGACCGTCATCGCCATGGCGCACATCGGCGCGCTGCCGGGCAGCCCCCTTTACGATGCTGATCGGGGCATGGACGGGCTCGTTGAGGATGTCATGCGCGATGTCGAGAAGCTGCAACGAGGCGGCGTGACCGCCATCATGTTCGGCAACGAAAATGACCGGCCGTATCTGCTCGAAGCCTCGCCGGAGAGCGTTGCGGCGATGACCGCCGTGGTCGCCGCCGTCAAGCCCGTCCTGACGGTGCCGTTCGGGGTGAACTATCTTTGGGACCCCTATGCCACCGTTTCGATCGCCGCGGCGACCGGTGCCAGCTTCGCGCGCGAAATCTTCACCGGCCTGTTCGCGTCGGACATGGGCTTGTGGAAACCCGATGCGGCCCAGGCACTGCGCCTGCGCCGCAACCTGGGGCGCAACGATCTGAGGCTCCTGTTCAACATCAACGCCGAGTTCGCATCGTCGCTGGATACGCGGCCCGTGGCATTGCGGGCAAAGAGCGCGGTGTTTTCCTCGCTCGCCGATGCGATTCTGGTCTCGGGTCCGCTGACCGGCTCGCCGGTTGCGACGTCCGATCTGGCCGAGGTGCGAAAGGCAGTGCCCGATACGCCGATCCTCGCCAACACCGGCGTGAACATCGACAATGTCGACGCCATCATGGCGATCGCCGATGGTTGCGTGATCGGCACGCACTTCAAGGTGGATGGAAACACCTGGAATGCGGTCGATCAAGACCGCGTCGGCCGCTTCATGGAAAAGGTTCACGGCCGGCGCGCGGCTTGAGCGGCCGCCCAGGATTGAACGCCCGGGTTGCAGCATTGAGACCATGACGAGCAGGCTGATGGGCGGAACCGAACCGGCCATCGGCCAAGCATCGTTACGTTGGCTGGCTCATGCCGGCAGAAGGAACACGCTGCCGGTCCTGGGGTGGCGCTGGACCAGCATCTCCACCCCGTAGACGGCCTCGATGCCTTTGCTCGTCAACACGACGTCCGGGGTGCCGAGCGCAACGATCCGGCCGCGATCCATCAGGCAGATCCGGTCGCAATACATTGCCGCCAGGTTCAGATCGTGCAGCGCCGCGATGACGGTGATGCCCAACTCGCGCACGAACGTCAGCAACGATAGCTGATGGTGGATGTCGAGGTGATTGGTCGGCTCGTCCAGCACCAGGATCGAAGGCTGCTGGACAAGGGCCCGAGCAAGCAAGGCCCTCTGGCGCTCGCCGCCCGATAGCGTTCGGAACGTTCGGCCCTGCAGGCCTTCAAGCCGTTGCAGCTTCAGCGCCGCGTCGATCAGGTTGCGGTCATGCGCCGTATCGGGTTCCAGCAAATCCTTGTGGGCGGACCGGCCCATCGTGACCACGTCGCGCACGGTGAGCGGGAAATCGGCCGGCATGTCCTGAAGCACGGCGGCGACGTTCTGCGCGAGCCATGCCGAGGTCTGCCGCTGAACGTCATGACCGTTGACACGGACGATGCCGCGTGCCGGTTTGGCGACGCGGTAGATGGTGCGCAGCAAGGTGGATTTGCCCGCGCCGTTGGGTCCGATCAGACCCACCATTTCTCCGGGCGCGACGTCGAAGCTGACCGCTTCGACGAGCCGACGTCCCGCGATCTCGACGCTGACGTCGCGGATCGACAGGGTCCCCGGTTGCGGTGTCATCGGGCAACGCCCAGGCTGCGCGCGTCACGGCGCAGCAGCCAGATGAAGAACGGGCCGCCAACCAGCGCCGTCACGATGCCGACCGGCAGTTCCAGCGGTGCGATGATGGATCGGGCGACCAGATCGGCGGCAATCGTGAAACTTGCGCCCAGAAGGGCAACGGCCGGCAGCGCCTTGCGATGGTCGGCGCCGACCATCAACCGAACGATATGCGGCATGATCAGGCCGACAAAGCCGATGACGCCCGAAACGGCGACGGTGATGCCCGTAAGGCCGGCCGTGAGCACGAACATGGAGCGGCGGAAGCGCTCCACGTCGAGGCCCAACGCGATGGCGCTTTCGTCGCCGGCCATCAAGAGGTTCAACCTGCGCGCCTGCACGAGCATGATCACCAGACCGATGGCGAGCGCGGCGACGGGGATCGGCAGCATCGTCCACTGTGCGCTTCCAAAGCCGCCAAGCGTCCAGAACAGCACACGCGCCGCAAGCTGCGGATCGGGCGATGTCAGCACCAGCAGGCTGGTCAGCGCCGACAACACGGCGCTCACGGCGATGCCGGCAAGCACAAGCCGCGTTGGCGTCATGTGCCCGCCGGTGCGGGCGATCCAGAAGACGATCGTCAGCGCGACAAGGCCGCCGACGAAGGCGGCGACATGCAGCGTGAACGCGCCCAGGAAAAACACGCCAAAGCGCATGACGATGACCGCGCCCGTCGCCGCGCCCGACGACACGCCAAGGATCGACGGGCCTGCCAACGGGTTGCGGACGATCGCCTGGATGACCATGCCCGCGACACCAAGGCTGGCGCCGACGACAGCGGCCAGGATCACGCGCGGAATGCGCGTCTGAACGATGATGATCTCATGGGCCTGACGCCAGTCCGGCTCCATGAGCAGGCCGCCCGACAGCCAGTGCAGCAGGATCGAAAGGGCCGTGTCCGCCGGTATCGAAACCGAACCGACCATCAGGCCGGCAAGCGCCGCCGCGCCGATCAGGGCAACCATGGCGCCGAGCACGGCGAAGTAGCGGCCGCTTGCACCCAACGGGGCGGCCGATGCAGGTGGCGCGACAAGCCGGCCGTGGTTCGACGGTGATTTCGCGCGCAAGGTCGATATCAGGGCGGCCCGCTCCTGCGGATCGCTCTGCGCGGCCTTTTCGAGCGGCATGGTCACCCGGCCGGACACCGGATCAGTCGTCAAAGGCGGTCGGGTGGAACGCCCGCGCCAGCCTTTCAAGTGCGTCGACGGAGCTTGGACCCGGCTGGCCGATCACCGAGGCGATCATGGTGTAGGCATCCCGCTCGACGGCGGGAACACTGGCGATGATCGGGTTGGCTTCCAACGTCACGATCCGCGCCTGCCCGAGATTGACCGCAGGGTTATCGATCACCTGGCCACTCGACGTGCCCGAATAGAAGACGACGATGTGCTCGGGCGCTTGCTCGACGAGTTGCTCCCACGATGTGCTGCCGTAGCGATTGTCGACATCGCCCAGAATGTTGGCGCCGCCCGCCCGTTCCACGACATGGCTCAGCATGGTGTTGCCCAGAACCGCGCGCGGCGTGTCCTCACCGCCATTGTAGATGAAGACCGGAACGGGATCGACGCCGTCGAGCCGCTCTTCGATCTCGGCGATGCGGGCCTGCATGTTGGCGATCAATGCTTCGCCACGCTCGGCAACGCCGAAGATGGCCGCCACCGAGCGGATCTCCGCAAACAACTGGTCAAAGCCGAACCTGCCCAGATTGCACCCTTCCGTGTTGAGGCGCGTGGCCATGCCAAGGTCATGCAGCATGGGGCGGGGGTTGCGGCTTTCGGAAAAGCCGTCCGGGTAGCCGGCGTAGACGAAGTCCGCTTCGACATCGATCAGTTGTTCGGTGGTGGCCACCAGCGGCGAAAGGATCGGAACCGCGTTGTAGGCTTCCTCGTATTGCGGGCTGATCGTCATGTTCGCCATGTAGGATGTACCGACCATGTGATCCTCCAGCCCCAGGGCCAGCATCAGTTCGGTGGCATTGTTGGAGAGCGTCACCGCACGTTCGGGTGCTGCGTCATAGGTGGTCGTATGGCCGCAGTTTTCGTCCACATAGGGGAAGCCGGTGTCGGCGTGGGCATGGGTGGCGAGCGGCAGCAGCGCGGCGATTGCGATGATCGGCAGCAACTTCATGAAGGGCTCCTTGGGGCCAGGTTGGCGGGACAACAAATGTCGGATCGAGCGCGTCGCCCGCGTAGCCGGGCGGCGGAATCCGGCCCGGAATTCCGGCACGCAATGGCGCGGGCCGCTCCGGTCGCGACACCAGCCCATCGGCGCTGTGCGCGTGTTGGCGCGCGAGCGCCATCACGGCATCGGCATCGGATCGGAAGTCCAGATCGCCG
>CAZSFA010000033.1:12078-14441 GCA_964606055.1 uncultured Oceaniradius sp.
TTGGCGCGCGAGCGCCATCACGGCATCGGCATCGGATCGGAAGTCCAGATCGCCGAACACGAGCGTGAACTTCGACGGCGCCGACAGGGCATTGACGCAGGGGCGCCTGCACCGGCTCATGCACCGCACCCCGCGCGTCATCACGACATGCGGCGTCGGCGCACCCTCCCGTGCGCAACGCCGGATCGACCTGGACAGGCGATGCCCGGGGCGCTCATCGTCATCGGCGCCGACGACGTCAGCCGGTCGGCAGCGCGTGCAGTCCGACAGGCAAACCCGATTGCGGATGAGCATGGCGCGTCGTCTCCCGAAGCCGCAGCGGGTATCGGAAGACGGGCGATGAAAAAAGGCAGCAAGGCCCGACACGTGTCGGGAAATGGTTCATCGTCATCACATCACCGTCCGGGGCACCCCGCCCGAGGTTAAGTTCCGTGATGGCAGGTCTCCTGACTTGCGGGTCTCGGCCTTTCAGCACCTTCCCAGGCTGGCGTTTCGACGCAGCACCCAGTGGCTTGTCGCTGACAGGCTCTCCGCTCACAGTTGCGGGGGCAGTCACGGATTTGGCGCCTGTTGGCTACACCGCACCGTGTTCCCTTTTCATCCAGCCTGCATCGCTGCCCGGCCGGAACCATCGCCGCCACGATGGATAAGGTGCAACCTCATGTCAAGAATGCGCCAGGCGAAATGAAGGCTCTCCGCCACGGCTCCGCCGCGGCGCCTGTGCGCCCCGTCCCGGCACCGCTACTGCCCGGGTTCCGGCGCCCAATCGATCAGCGCGACCTTGCCCGGGCCATCGGGTCGGGCAACCCGGTAATCGCGGCGGCGATGATCAATGCCCAGTTGGACGAGGACGTCGCACAAGGCATCGGCCCTCTCGCGCTCATGGGTCCGGCCGTCGATGGTCAGCGAGAGCGGGTTGGCATGCGGCCGCCCGATCGTCTGGACGAGGGCAACGCGGTGCCGGGCCATGGCGTTCATTTTCTCAAGCGCGGCCGCAATGTCCCTGATGCGATAGAACGCATTGGCGCCGAAGATGCAGTCCGCTGTCATGGCCGGCACGTCCTCCCATTTGCCTCCGATGGTTTCGACCACGTCCGGGCCGTCCCACAATCGCTGAAACTCGGCGCGCATCGCAGCCGAGGGCTCGACGATGGTGATGGTGCGCAGTTGGGCGGCGAGCCGTCGCGTGAAGGCGCCCGGGCCGGCGCCGATCTCCACCATGTGCCAGCCGGCGCCGATCATCGCACGAACGTCATCAATCATCTCCGTCGCGCACGCCGCAAGCGGGCTTTTTTCATCGTACCCCGGCGCATAGTCGCGCCAGAATGCCTCCTCGGCGCCATCGTCGGTCTGGCGGGACAGGCCCAGCCCGCTCTGGTCATGCGCGGCCTGCCAGAAAGCCGACGCGGACATTTGCAGGTCGCGATCGGACCACTGTTCGACGCTGTCTGCCATGGTCTGGTCCTGCTTGAACGTGTGTCGTCAGGCAGCGATCATCATCGGATGCGGGCACGGTTGCAGCCCGCCATCCGATCGCCTTCCTGAACCAAGGGTTAGCCCTGCAACGGACGTTCTGCCAAGCCGGCAAAGTGCCTGCACCGAAGCCAGAGCCGGCGCAACGTGCAACGCAACGCCCTGCCTTGGAACATCAATGGATGGTTGTGTTGCCGGTCCAAGATTCGACTCTTCAAGCCTCCGGTTTCTTCTCAGCCATCGATGCCGAAAGCGCCTCGGAAACCAGTTGGACCGTGACCGCAGCCATCGGAGCGTGAATGCGGATCGTTCTGATCGGCTTGTCCGGCTCCAGAACTCCGATCACGGTCTCGATGTCGGGACAGCCTTCGTCCCGGCATGCCAGTTCGGCGACGGTCATCGGCGTATCGGGATCAAGCTCCAGGACCTCGCGCACCCAACCCTTGATCTGCGCGGACCTGGCCTGAAGCCGGTTCGCCTTGGGCGCCAACGGGTTGGCAAAGCGCGCCATCAGCCCGTGCCTCCGTTCCGCGCAGGGCAAGCCCAAGACCCGGTCTTCATGGCGGTGCGACAGGGACGTGCCATCGTTACGGTGCACCGATGGCCGGTGTGCGCGGTGATGGCGGCCCCTTCGAGAGGGGTCATGACGATCTCCCGATATGCGCTCAAACCGCCGAAACAGCGGCGCAAAGGCGTCAGCAAACCGACGGTTGAGCGCTGACCAAGCCCGTCGCGGCAACAGCGCTTCCCCCTCGATCGCGGCCCTGAAGAGGGCGCGGACGGGTCCCGGATCGACGTCATGGGTGATGAAGACCAGCCGCGTGCGGTGATCGTCATCGGGCCAGGCGTCAAGAATGACCGGTTCGGAGGCCAGATGCTGCACGGCGTGG
>CAZSFA010000033.1:14541-17532 GCA_964606055.1 uncultured Oceaniradius sp.
GCGTGGTGCGCAGATCGGTCGAACCCGAACAGCAAAGGCACCCGGTCGAGACCTGGCTGATCGTAGTTTCGCCCTGTCGCACAAGCAGATGATCGACGGGAACGTCGCCAAACTCGTTGATGATGACGGCCGTGTCGGCAAAGGCGGCATCGTCGAGCAGGTCGTTCAGAAGCGTCGACTTTCCGGCGCCGAGAAAGCCGCTCAGAAGGAAGACCGGGATGCGATCGGGCAGCGCCATCGGACTCAGGCCGCGCCACACGCCTCGCATTGGCCCCGCAGCTCGATCGTCGATTTACTCAAGGCGAAGTTGGCCTCGCGCGCCAACGCCTTCAGCCGCCGCGCCAACGCATTGTCGGTGATCTCGAAGACGCTGCCGCAATCATTGCAGATCATGAAGGCGGTGAACGTATGCCGGTCGCAGCCGGGATGACTGCACGCGACAAACGCGTTCAGGCTCTCCAGCCGGTGCACAAGGCCGAACTCAACCAGCTTGTCCAGCGCGCGGTAGACCTGCAGCGGCGCACGGAACCCGTCGTCGCGCAACCGGTCCAGTATCGTATAGGCGCTCAAGGGAGCGGCGGCTTCAGACAAGGCGCCCATCACCAGCGACTGGTTCTTCGTGAGTGCCGCGGTGGAATGACTGTGCTGCATCTCCACTATCCTTTCACGCTTCCATCGGGTTGGGTCGCCGGGTGAATGCCGGACCGCGTCAGGCGTCGGCCAAACGGAACGAGAGACACAAGGAACAGTCCAAGCGACGCCACCACGATGCTGGGCCCCGACGGTGTGTCCCATTCGAGCGAGCCGAACAAGCCGGCGATCACGGCCGCCGCACCGATCACCGCAGCAAGAATGGCCATTTGCTCGGGACCGCTGGCAAACCGGCGCGCCGTGGCGGCCGGGATGATCAGCATGGCGGTAATCAGCAAGACGCCGACGATCTTCATCGATATGGCGATCACCGCCGCCATCAGCAACATGAACACGATGTTGGCACGAGCCGGGTTCAAGCCCTCGGCCTCGGCGAGTTCGCGGTTGACGGTCGCCGCAAACAGCGGGCGCCAGATCGCCGCCAGAACACCAAGAACAACGGCGCCGCCGGCCCAGATGACAGCCAGATCCGTTCTCGAGACGGCCAGGATGTCGCCGAACAGCAGCCCCATCAGATCGAACCGCACCCACGTCATGAAGGCGAGAACGACCATCCCGAGCGCAAGCGAGGCATGCGCCAAAAGTCCCAGCAACGCGTCGGCCGACAGCGTCGCGCCGCGCTGAAGCAGCAGAAGGGCAATCGATATGCAGGCCGAGACCGCAAAGACGGCGGCGGTGACGTTCACCTCGAACAGGAACGCCAGCGCGACGCCCAGAAGCGCCGCATGGGACAGCGTATCGCCAAAATAGGCGAGCCTGCGCCAGACGATGAAGCAGCCGAGCGGGCCGGCGACCAGCGCCACGCCGATGCCGGCGATCAACGCCCGCGTGAAGAAGTCATCGAGCATCGGCGTCTCCGGCATCGTGCAGCAAATCCCGGCCGGGATGATGTCCGTCGCCGGGATGGCAATGGTCGGTGACCGTGCCGTCGGCATGCCGAACCCGGCCGTCGGGCAGATGCGTATGATCGTGATTGTGCTCGTAGACGGCCAGCGTCGATGCCGCGCGCGCGCCGAACAGAGCCTTGTACTCGGCGCTCGCGGCAACCGCCGTCGGCGTGCCCGAACAGCACACATGGCCATTCAGGCAGATGACGCGATCGGTCGCCGCCATCACCACATGCAGGTCGTGCGAGATCAGAAGGACGCCGCAATTGAGACGGTCCCGAATGGACTTGATCAACTCGTAGAGCGCGATCTCGCCGGTGAAATCGACGCCCTGAACCGGCTCGTCCAGCACCAGCAGATCGGGCTTGCGGGCGATCGCGCGCGCCAGCAGCACCCGCTGGAACTCCCCGCCCGAAAGGGTGCGCACTTCGGCACGGGCGAGATGGCCGACACCGGTTGCGGCCAGGGCCTGCGCGGCCTCGGTCCGGCTGACAGGGCCGGTCAGCCGCATGAAGCGGTCGACGGCCAGCGGCAGCGTCCAGTCGATGGCGAGCGATTGGGGCACATAGGCGATCCGCAGACCCTGGCGGCGGTCCGACGATCCCTCGTCAGGCGCCAGGATGCCGAGCGCCATCTTGGCCGTGGTCGACTTGCCCGACCCGTTGGGGCCGATCAACGTGACGATCTCACCCGGATCGACGGTGCAGCTGACGCCGCGCACCAGCCATCGGCCGGCACGGAAGACGCCGGCGCCATCGAGCGTCACAAGGTGGTTGGGTCGTTTCAACATCGGTTCAAGACATCTATCAGCGAGCACGGCCGCACATGAGCGCCGCAAAATCGGTTGCCATCATATCGCACACGTTATACCGTTACACAATCACGTTGTGAGGGCCGTGCCCTCGGCACGCCGGTCAACCATGGAGAAAATGATGCGCCTTGCCAAATCCATCCTTCTTGCCTCGACCCTGCTGACGACGTCAGCGGTTGCCGCTCAGGCAGAGATCAGTGTGGTCGCGTCCATCAAGCCCGTTCACTCGCTGGTCGCCGGCGTGATGGAAGGCGTAGGCGAACCGGGTCTGATCGTCCAGGGTGCCGGCTCGCCGCACACCTATGCCATGCGGCCGTCCGAGGCAGCGATGCTGCAATCGGCCGATGTGGTCTTCTGGGTCGGTCATGATCTGGAAGCGTTCCTCGAGGGCGCGCTCGAGACGGTGGCCGCCGATGCCAAGACGGTCGAATTCATGGATGCCCACGATCTGGTCCGGCTTGAGTTCCGCGAAGGCGGCGCATTCGAGGCCCACGATCACGGCGATCATGGCGGCCACGACGAACACGCCCACGATCATGGTGACGACCATGACCATGGCCACGACGAAGCCGATGCCGGTCATGACCATGACCATGACCACGCGCACGAAGCCGCCGATGCCGGTCACGACCACGATCATCA
>CAZSFA010000033.1:17632-22708 GCA_964606055.1 uncultured Oceaniradius sp.
GGCGTGGATCCGCACGTCTGGCTCGACCCGGTGAACGCCAAGGCGCTGGTGCACGAAATCGAGGAAGCGCTGGTCGAGGCGGACCCGGCCAACGCCGCGCAATATGAGGCCAATGCCGATGCGCTGACGGCACGCCTCGACGCTCTGATCAGCGAGGTCGAAACCGAAGTCGCAGGGCTCGGCGATCAGGGATTCATCGTCTTCCACGACGGCTACCACTATTTCGAGGACCGCTTCGGACTGAAGGCTGCGGGTTCGATCACTGTGTCACCCGAAGTCATGCCCGGCGCCGAGCGCATCAGCGAACTGCGCGCCACAGTGCAGAACGCCGGGGTTGCTTGCGTGTTCTCCGAACCGCAGTTCGAGCCAAGGCTGGTGGCGACGATCACCGAGGGGACATCGGCGAAATCCGGCGTACTGGACCCGCTTGGCGCGGAACTGGAAAACGGGCCGGACCTCTACTTCCAGTTGATCGGCAATATGGCGACGTCCTTCAAGGAGTGCCTGTCACCGTCCACCTGACGGCGCTCGAGCGTTCACGGCGGGTGGCTGTCGGCGCGAAGACAGCCTGCATCGAACCAGGCAGTTCATGGGAGAACGGATGCTGCGACAGCTTCCATGCCGGGTTCAGGGACGAGTTCCTGAACGGCGAAGTCTTCTACAGTCTCAAAGAGGCGCAAATCCTGATCGAACAGTGGAAGAGGCACTACAACACGAAAAGACCGCACAGTGCGCTGGGGTACCGCCCGCCGGCCTTGGAAACCCTCGTCCCGATGGGCCAAAGGCCCGTCACCCACCAACAATCAAGTTGCACCACTCAGGTGGGGATTATCACACCTTTTCCTGGCATGACGTCAGGGAGGCTCGGTTCCTGGTCAGCGCGGCCGAACCGGGTCTTGATGTCTGGCGCGCTTGGTCTGGGCCACTGAATTGCGTGTCCTCCAGAATGGTGTCTGGCACAGGCGGACGGATGCCGAGTGCATGAGTGGGTGGATTCGCAAGATCGGCACAAGAAGGGTAAGCGCCTGTATCACCGCGATGCCTCGGTGATTTGGCTCAGGCCCGATACCGCGACCACATCTGGTCAGCAGCGTTGGTTCACGCAAAGCTCATGCTTTCAGAGATGGAAGGCGACGGCCTCGACGGACATCTCGCGCTACCCAAACCTCTGGCGGCAGACCTGGCGACGGAGTTTGGATGCTGGAGTCTATGACTCTGTGGACTGGGCGAAAAGAACAACGAATTCAGCGTTCTGAACTGGGCAGAATTTCTCATTCGGCATTTACCAGGGACCGAATCGACTGCTATTGATGACGGATTGCGAGGCGGTCAACTCGGAAGCAGGCCGATGTCTAGATGGATCGAATATGACGAGTGCGCACCCGGGTGTTGGCCGTGCAGCAGATGGGTGCGAACCGCGCGCCGATCACATCGCAATTTCCAAGATTAACAGGCGTCGTCGGCTTCGTCAGCGACCGATGACGCAATCGAAGGGCAAGGCGGCCGGCGAGCCGTTGGCGCTCGTTTTGAGCGCGTCTGTCTCGATGGCCGCGCTGCTTGTGGCGGCCTCCATGGGCAGTGCCTTGGCCCAAACATGTGTTCCGACCGGCGATATGACGGAGCTGGCGTGCGACAGCACCGGGATTGATTACCGGCTTGGCACCGGTGACATGAGCCTGACCGTCGATTCGATGACAACGGGACGTTTGACGCTCGTCCCGACGAGCACTGCCAGCGGCCCTATCGATGCGACGCTGAATATCGTCGGGACGACCAAGATCAATAGGCCGGACGATGCGGCAGTATGGTTCAACACCGATCAAACCGGGCGGGACCAAGTCACCATGTCGGTCTCTACCGGTCCGGATGTTGAGATCACGTCAGAGGGAAGGTTTGGCGCGATTTTCATGAACAATCGCGGCACAGGTTCTGTCTCCCTTGAAACTGCCGCAACGGTTCTTGCTAAAGGTGACGAACAGAATGGTATCTGGATGCGAAGCGGCGAAGGGCAGATCCTGCTCAACAACAGCGGCGATGTGACTTCGGAAAATGCCCGCGGCCTCTACGCCGATGGAAACGGTCTTGCGAACACCCCGGGCGGTGGTGGTATCGCACCGGCTGACATCCGGATTACGAACTCAGGCAGCGTTAAGTCTGCGACCAACGGTATACGGGCAGCCAACTGGCTGGGTTTTTCCGGAATTGAAAACAGCGGGACGGTTGACGCACTCCGCAATCAGGCCCTGGTCACCTGGTCCAATAAGGGCACCTCATCGATCACGAATTCCGGGTCCGTGATCTCGCGCGACAATCACGCCATTCAAGCCATTGCCAGCGATGGCCCGGCAATCATCGTCAACAGCGGTTCGGCAACGTCCCGCAACAATCCCGACGAGCAAAACGAGACCACGGGTCAACATGGCCTGTTCGCCCGCGCCAATGCGGTGGGCGACGTATCGATCACCAACACGGCCCAGGGCAAGGTTGATTCCATCGAGGCCGGAATCCGGGGCGAGGTCCGCGAATCGGGCGACGTTGAGATTGGCCAGGCCGGGCAGGTCATCGCGGCGCAGCAAGGCATTCAGGCGCTGACAGCCGATGGCACCATCACTGTCACCAACAGCGGCAAGGTGACGGCGGCCGGTGCCGGTGTCGACATGGATGGCAGCACCAATGCACTGATCAACTCAGGCACGGTGATTTCGTCTTCGGCAACTGACGGCGCCATTGTCGCGGGCGACGGGGACACCACCATAAGAAATTCCGGCACCATCACCAATACGGGCGGCGCGGGCGCCATTGCATTCGGCAATGGCACGAACCGGCTGACCGTTGATGCGGCCACATCGGTGATCAACGGGACCGTTCAAGGCGGCACCGGCACGGACCATCTGGTCTTGGAAGCAACGACGACAGCCGACATGCCTGAACTCTCAATCGGTGAGGCGGGGCAGTTCCGTGGCTTTGAATCTGTCGAAAAGACCGGCGAAGGCGTGCTCAGTGTCATGGCCGACGCGGCCGGTTTTTCCGGGACGACAACGGTCACTGGTGGCAGCATGCGGGTCAATGGCACCTTGGGAAATGCCCAGTCCGCCATCACCGTGGGCGCCGCCGGGACGCTGGGCGGAGCCGGCACCATCGGAGGCGACGCCGTCTTTTCCGGCACGGTGACGCCGGGAAACTCGATCGGTACACTGACTTTCGGCGGCAATGTGGACTTCGCGGCCGGCTCGACCATTGAGATCGAAATCGCCCCGGATGGTTCCAGCGACCTTCTGGACGTCGGCGGCATGGCTACAATCGCGGAGGACGGCACGACGCTTTTTGTTGCGGGCCTGCCCGGGGAGTTTCCCGTGAACTCACCCAACTACACAGTTCTGAGCGCCTCCGGCGGTTTGACCGGCCGGTTTGGGGCGGTGCAAGATCAACTGCCGGACCTGAAGATCGAGGCGCGCTACACCGACAACGATGTGCAACTGCACTATGTGCGCGCTACCGCCGATCCCTCACCCAAGTCCATCCAGGCATCGGCGCTGGGCGGCGGCATGCAGGCCGGCACGGCATTTGGCACCACCATGATCCAGCGTGGACGGCTGGTGGCCGCACAGTTGGGCGGGAACGGCGGGAACAGTGCCCTGCTGGGCTTTACCGAAGAGCCTGTGGGTGAAGCCGGCCCCTTTGCGACCGCAATGCCCGAAACCCAACCGGCGGCGCCGTCCACCACGCAAGCACCCGCGCCTGGCTGGGCAGCATGGGGCGCGTTGTCGGGCTCGGACCTTACGGTCGATGCCAATGGCGGCATGCAGGGCTGGAGCGCCAGTGGGGCCGGTATCGCTGCCGGCTTTGAACGGCGCTTTGAAGGTGTCAATCCGGCAATGGCCGGTGTCGCGGTTGGCTACACCAGGAGTTGGGTCGACAGCGGCAATTCGACCGCGGTGATCGACAGCTACCAGATCGGCACCTATGGCGCCGTTGAAGCTGGTGATCTGACCTTGTCCGCTGCCATTGCCTATGACTGGCAGGACTATGCTCTCGAGCGCGCCTTCGCTGCCGGCGGGGGACCGGTGGCTGCGGAAGGCGAGACAAGCGGTTATGCGCTGACCGGAGCGCTTGAAGCGTTTTACGACATATCGCCCCTGATCGGCAGCGGATCGGGATCAGAGGCCGGCTTGCGGTTTGGCCCGCTGGGAACTCTTGAGGCCGCTCATACAAGGCAGAGCGGCTATACCGAGACCGGTGCCGGCATCTTGAACCTGACCGTTGCGGACAGCTCGGCCGATCAGTTCGTCGCAGGCCTTGGTGCCGGCTTCGTGCTTGACCGCGTGGTTGGGGGCAGCCGCCTATCGCTCGATGGCCGCGTGACGTGGGAGCATGTGTTGGGCGATCGGTCGATCACAACCAGTTCGGCGATCCCCTCCGTTCCCGGAGCGTTTCTTTCAACCTCCTCACCGATTGCCGCAAACCGGCTTGCGATTGGCACAGGGGCTGTCGTTTCGTTCACTGAGACGTGGTCGACCGAGCTGCGCTACGAAGGCGCGCTGTCCTCATCAGGCGCCGACCATCGCGGCAGTGTCGGTCTCAAGGCCCGGTTTTGAGGGGTCGCTGCACTCTTTTTGGAGCTTAACCCGCGATTTGGGCCCGTTTGATCCGGGATGTTCCGGTCGGGTTTCAGTGTTGAGCGGCAGCGTGGAGACCGCAAGCGTCTCAAGCGCTGGCGTAGTTGTACCGGTCAGCAACTCCGTTGGGGATCCCTACCCCGCTTGCTGGGCGTGATTTCGGTGCGGTATCTGCGTAGCAGGTCCGAAACGGTCATGCGTCCAGTACTTGCGGATTGTAGGCAAGTCCGGTGCCGTCAAGCTCCTGGTCGGTTTGCCCGATCCAACGCTGCGCGTCGGCTCGCACATCGAAGCGCTTGGCCCTTGCCCGGTGGCCTGTACGCCGGACAATTGCCTGCCATTTGTCGTTTCGTTTTCGCAGCGTCGCCACGGTGAAAACGCCTCCAGGTGTGACCAGTTTGTGACCGGCTACGTTTCGAGGAGTTTCGTGGGCTTGTTATTCCGCCTGTAATCCCTTGTG
>CAZSFA010000034.1:0-22611 GCA_964606055.1 uncultured Oceaniradius sp.
TCGATTGCCGCCGGCATGATGTTCCGCGACCTGCCCGACCTTCCGATCATTGTCGGCGTGGCAACGGCGATCCTGCTGGGCGCCGGCCTTGGCATCGTCAACGGCCTGCTCGTCGTCATCTTCCGGCTGCCGTCGATCATCGTCACGCTCGGCACGCTGAGCCTTTATCGGGGCCTGGTGTTCTGGGTGTCGGACGCGCGCCAGGTCGATCCGCAATTCATCCCGCGATCGCTGATCTCGATGTCGCAGACCTCGCCGCTGTTCGGCATTCCCTGGCTTGTCATCATCGCGTTCGCCGTGGCGTTTGTGACCTACCTGTTCCTGGCCCACACGCGCGTCGGCCGGCAGATCTACGCGCTCGGATCGAACCCGGTCGCCGCCCCGCTGCGCGGCATCAAGGTGACGCAGATCACGCTGCTGGTGTTCATGCTGTCCGGCGCCCTGGCTGGCCTTGCCGGCGTCCTCTACGCCTCGCGGTTCGGCTATGTGAACCCCGGCATCACCGGCGTCGGCTTCGAGTTCACGGTGATCGCGGCCGTGGTGGTCGGTGGCGTGTCGATCAATGGCGGCGTCGGTACGGTTCTGGGCACGGTGCTGGGCGTGCTGCTGCTGGGCACGGTTTCCGTGGCGCTGCCGATCCTGGGCGTCTCGGCCTTCTGGCAGGATGTGTTCAACGGCGCGGTCATCGTGCTGGCCCTGCTCGCCGACAGGATCATGCGCGAACGCAGCGCGCGGGCGATGATGCAGGCAAGGGGCGCGGCATGAGTGCGACGACGGACCGTCAGGCGGCAGCACCGGACGCGCACGAGGCGGCCGCCGCGCGCCCGCTCTGGCAGGTCATCCTGATCCGGCCCGAGATGATGACGCTGGCGCTGCTGATCGGTGCGTTCGTTGTCGCGTCAAACCTGTCGCCGTTCTTCGCCGACTCGCGGTTCATTCTCGAAAGCGCGACCTTCTATGTCGAGTACGCGATCGTCGCGCTGGTGCTGACGCTGATCATCATTTCGGGCGAGATCGACCTGTCGCCGGCGGCGATGATGGCCTTGTCGGCCTGCGTGTTCGCGTCGCTGTTCCAGGCCGGCCTGCCGATCGGCCTTGCCATGGTCGCCGCGCTGATCGCGGGTGCGCTGATGGGCGCGTTCAACGGCATCCTCGTCCTCGTCTTCAAACTGCCCTCGATCATCGTGACGATCGGCACGCTGACGCTCTATCGCGGCCTTGCGCAGGTGCTGGCCGGCGACCGTTCTATCGGGGGGCTTCCGAGCTGGTTCATCGGCATCGACTGGCGCCTTTGGCTGGGTGTTCCGGTGCCGGTGATCATCTTCGTCGTCATTGCGCTGGCGCTCGGCCTTTTTCTGGGGCTCACGGTCACGGGCCGCCAGATCTACCAGATCGGCACCTCACCGGATGCGGCGCGCCATGCCGGCATTCGCGTGCAGCGCATCAAGATGGGGCTGTTCGTTCTGCTCGGCGTGACGAGCGCGCTTGCCGGTATGCTCACCGCATCGCGGCTCGCCTCGGTCCGATACGACATGGCCACCGGCGGCGAGTTGCAGATGGTGCTGATGGTCATGCTCGGCGGCACCTACATCTTCGGCGGTCGCGGCTCGATCGCCGGCACATTCCTTGCGGCATGGCTTCTGGTCGTCATCGCGACCGGCATGACTGTCGCCAACATCCCGATCACGTCGCAGCTCATCGTGATGGGCACCCTGCTCATCGTCTCCATCATCGCAACCAACGCAATCTACGCACAGACACAACGCTGAGACGTCGTGTCGCCCGTCATCATCATTTCAAGGAGGAGATACATCATGAAAAAAACACCATTGCTGGCAGGGCTGGTCCTGAGCATGGCGCTGACATCAGGCGCGGCTCTCGCGCAGGATTCGGTCGACATCGTCTACATCCCAAAGAACACCGGCAATCCCTACTTCGACAGTCTGGTCGCAGGGTTTGAGGATGCGTGCGCTGAGATCAACTGCACCTTCAGCCAGGCGGCCCCGGCAACCGCCGAAGCGACCTCGCAGATCCCGTTCATCACCGCGCAGATCCAGCGTGGCGTGGATGTGATCGCGATCTCGCCCAACAGCCCCGACGCACTCAACCCGGTGCTGGATCGCGCCCGTTCGCGCGGCATCCTGGTGCTGGCCGTCAATGGCGATCTGGTCGACAATGAAGACCACCGCGACGCCGGCATCCTGCCGGTGGACTTCACCAAGACCGGCCCCGGACAGGTCGAACTCCTGGGCTCGATGATCGACTATGAAGGCGAGATAGCGATCCTGTCGGCGACAACGGACGCGCCGGACCAGAACACATGGATCGCGGCGATGGTCGACGCGCTCGACAACGATGCCAGATATGCCAACATGGAACTGGTCGCGACGGTTTACGGCGACGACGAGCCGCAGAAGTCGACCACCGAAGCCGAAGCGCTTCTGCAAACCTACCCCGATCTGCGCGGCATCATCTCGCCGACCACGGTCGGCGTGGCAGCGGCGGCCCAGGTTCTGCAATCGGCAGGCAAGGCCGATGAGATCAAGCTGACGGGCCTTGGCACGCCCAACCAGATGCGCCCGTTCATCAAGGACGGAACCGTCGAGGCATTCCAGCTTTGGAGCCCGTACAATCAGGGTTGGCTTGCCGCCCATTTCGCCGTGGGCGTCCGCGAGGGCACGATTGCCAATGAAGTCGGCAACACGTTCGAGGTGCCAAATCTGGGCTCGGCGACGATCGAACCGCTGAACGTGATCAACACCCAGCCGGAGTTGACCACGTTCGATGCCGACAACATCGACGATTTCGACTTCTGATTCACACAGGTGCGGGTCCCCAGCCATGTCGGCCGGGGACCCGTTTCCCAAGGAGAGCGCCATGGAACGTGTCGGGTTCAAGATGAAGCTTCATCGCGGCCACGAGGCCGAGTACAAGAAGCGGCACGACGAGATCTGGCCGGAGTTGGCGGAGTTGCTCGCTGCCTACGGCATTCGCGACTACTCGATCTTCCACGACCCGGAAACTGACATCCTGTTCGCCTTCCACCGGAAGACGGACAGCAACCGTCTGGACAAGTTGTTCAGCGAGCCGGTCATGGCGCGATGGTTCGAGCACATGGCCGACATCATGGACACCAATCCCGACAAGACGCCGGTGCAGATACCGCTCGTTGAAGTCTTTCACATGGACTGACCGAACCGTCGGCGGCCTGCACGCACATGGTCTGGCGCGGCCCCTCTACGGCTCCGCTTTGACCGATGACGCATCGCGCCGGGTCTGCTCGATCAGGCGGTCGAGATCCGAGTTGGCCTGATCCAGCAATGTCAGTGTGAGGCGCGAAGCGCGTTCCGGCTCTCGCATGCGGATCGCATCGAGCACCTCGCCGTGCAGATCAAGCGTTTCGATGAAGCTCTCGGCCACCGACGAACTGAGTTGGAATGAGTTGCGGAGCGATGACGAGATGATCGTTCCCAGCGACGAAAAGACCGGATTGTGGGTCGCATCCAGAATGGCGAGGTGGAAGCGCTGGTCGGCATTCAGCCAGGCGTCGTAGTCGCCATCGAGCGCCGAACGCATCGCCTCAAAGCCCGCCTCGATCCTTGCCAAATCCTGCGCCGTCGACCGTTCAGCGGCAAACGCCGCCGCTGCCGGTTCGATCAGGCGGCGCACCTCATTCAACCCGATAACGAAATCGAAATCCGGGGCGATCTGGTCGCGCCATTCGAGCACCTGCCGGTCGAGTTGGTTCCACGACGATGCCGGCGCCACCGTCGTGCCGGTGCGTGGCCGGGCCGACAACAGGCCCTTGGCGGCCAGCGTGCGAATCGCCTCGCGCAGTGCGGTGCGGCTGACCTGGAACTGGGCGGACAGTTCCGCCTCGGTGGGCAACGTCTCACCCTGCTGGTAGGTGCCCGCCAGAATGAGCCGAGCCAGATCACCGGCGACCCGATCGCGCTGGCGCGATTTGCCGACTGTGCCGTTGTCGACGTCGGCTGCGCCGCCTGCACGCGGCGCATTTTGCTCGGGCACGGTCAATTCCTGTTCTGCTGATACTCGGACAAGAGAACCGCCAGGATGAGCAGCGAGCCCTTTGCCAGCAGTTGATAAAAGGTCGGAACCGACGTCAGAATCATGCCGTTGTTGAGCACCCCAATGATCGCGACACCCAACAGTGCGCCAATAACCGTGCCTTTTCCACCCTGCATGGCACAGCCGCCGAGGAATGCGGCCGTGATCGCTTCCAGTTCCAACCCCTCGGAGCCGGAGATTGGCTGTCCCGACCCGGTTCGCGCGGCCAGAAGGATGCCGCCGATCGCAGCGGCCACGCCGCTGATGACGTAGATGCCCAGCCGGTAGCTGTTCACCTTCAGGCCCGCCAGCCGGGCAACGATCGGATTGCCGCCGATGGCGTAGTAGTTGCGGCCGACAATGGTGCGCGACAGAAAGATGTGAAAAACCAACGCGGTCACGACCAGGATCCAGATCGGCAGCGGAATGCCGAGCACGCGGCCGATGCCGATGAAGCGGAACGCATCGTTGAAGATCGAGATCGACTGTCCGTCGGAGATGATGAAGGCGATGCCGCGGAAGATCGCCATCGTGCCGAGCGTGGCAATGATCGCGTTGACGCGGCCGAAGGTAATGATCACGCCGTTGAACAGGCCGGCAGCGGCGCCGACGACGATCGCCAGGGCAATGCCGGCGCCGGCCGATCCGGTGATGTCGATGGCAATGGCTGCCGACACCGTGGTCAGACCGACGATCGATCCGACCGATATGTCCAGACCGCCCGAAACGATCACCGCCGTCTGCGAAATGGCCAGCACACCCAGAATGGCGACGCCCATGCCGATGTTGAGCAGATTGCGCGTCGAAAAGAAGACATCGCCACGCAGCGCGCCGAAAAGGATGACCAGCGCGAGCAATGCCAACAACAGGCTGATGTTGTGAAGGCCGATCTTGTCGACAACGCCCGACACGCGCTGCCTGAGCGCGGGTTGGGATGGGAGGGCGGACGTTTCGGTCATCTATGGGTGGTTCCTCGTCGTTCGGCGCCGGCAGCGCCATCGGCGACCGGCATTGCGGCCGCCAAAATCGCGTCTTCGTTGATTGCCTCGCCAGCGAGTTCAGCCGTCACGCAGCCGCCGGCCATGACCAGCACACGATCGGCAAGGCCGATCAGTTCCTGCATCTCCGAGGAGATGACGATGATGCCGACACCCTGCGCGGCGAGCCGGTCGATGACATCGTAGATCTCGGCCTTGGCGCCGATGTCGATGCCGCGCGTCGGTTCATCGAGAATGAGCACTTTGGGGCGCCGCGCGAGCCAGCGCGCCAACACCACCTTCTGCTGGTTACCGCCCGACAAGGCGGACACAGGTGTCAGCAGGCTCGGCGCCTTGATGGCAAGCGTGCCGGCCGCATCACGCACGATCCGCTCTGCACGCGCGCGATCGAAGAAGCCCAAACGCGAGACCATTTCGGGCACGCACAGCGTTGCATTGTCGAGGATCGATCGCATCAGCAGGAGCGCCTCCTCCTTGCGATCCTCCGGTGCAAGGCCGATCCCGGCGGTGATGGCGGCCGCCGGATCATTGGCGCGCACCGGACGTCCCTCGACGTGAACGGACCCGGCGTGCCGGCGGTCGACACCAAAGATGCCGCGCGCCAGTTCGGAACGGCCCGCGCCGACCAGGCCGCCAATGCCCAAGACCTCCCCCGCGCACAGCGTGAGGTTGGTGTCCGATACATGATCGGTGGTGAGGTCTGTGACGCGCAGCACCTCGTCTCCACGCTCGCCGCGGCGCCGCGTGAACAGTGAATCAATGTCGCGTCCGACCATTTTCTTGGCGATGTCGTCCTCGGACATGTCGCCGGCGGGCTCGTCGGCCACCCGCTTGCCATCGCGCAGCACCACCACCCGGTCGGCCAGTTCGGTGATCTCGTTGAGGCGGTGCGAGATGTAGATGATCGCGACGCCATCGGCGCGCAGTTCCCCGATGATGGCGAACAGACGCCTGGTTTCCTCCGAGGTCAGCGACGAGGTCGGCTCGTCGAAGGCGATCAGCCGGCCGCCGGCATGCACCGCGCGCATGATCTCGATCATCTGCCGCTGGGCCGGCCCAAGCCTTTCGCACAGCCGACGCGGGTGCAGTTCGTGGCGCATGCCGAACTGGTCGAGGATCGCGTTGGTGCGTTCGATGAGCACCGGCCAGTCGACAAATGCGCCGGCGCGGCGCGGAAGGTCGCCGATCATGATGTTCTCGGCGACCGTCATGTGCGGCACGATCTCGGGCTCCTGATGGATGACCCGAATGCCAACCTGATGGGCATCGCGCGGTTCGCCGAACGCCATGCGTTCGCCTCGCACGACGACCGCTCCGCTGTCGGGAGGGAAAACTCCCTCCAGGATGCGCATCAGCGTCGACTTGCCCGCGCCGTTTTCGCCGACCAGCGCGAGAACCTCGCCCGGCCGGACGTCAAAGGAGACAGCTTTGACCGCGTGCACCGCGCCAAAACGCTTGTCCACGGCGTCGAAAGCGAAGCTGGTCAACCGTTCACGGGCGTCAATCATCTGGGCGTCGTCCCGACAGAAAGCACTTCTGGCCGGGGGCGTTGCCGCCCGCCGGCCATCGATGAGCCGAAGTCAGCCGCAAAGCCGCGGTTCGTAGTCGGCGAAGTTGCCGGCGTGAATGAACTCGGGATCGGAGAACGTCTCGGCGGGCAGTTCGGTTCCGTTGCGAATGTTGTCGACCAGAACGGACACCGCAGTTGCGCCGTGGTTGGCAGAGTTCAGCCACATCGTGCCGCGGAATGCGCTGGGTCGGCCACCACCGAACGCGTCGCACGCACGGCTGCCGTCGATGCCTATGCCGATGCCGGAGTCTGCACTGTAGCCGGAGTTCTCCATTGCGCGTGCGGCGCCCAAAACGCCATCGTCGTTGCACGAATAGAAGACCCAATGGGTGACCTGCGGATTGGCCGTCAGCGTCGTCGTCATGACGTCGATCGAGTTCACCATGGTGTTGTCGTAGGCAACGCGGATGATGTTGTCGGGATCAAAGCCCGGCACGTTTTCAAGAAATGCCTGTTCGGCACCACGGTTGCGCTGCATGCAGGTATCGGCCTTGCGGTCTTCGATCGAGGCCACACGGACCTCGTGCTCCGACCAGCCTTCCTCATCGTAAAGCCGAGCCAGTTCGCGCCCGACATTCAGGCCGATGCTGAAGGCATTGAGACCGACATAGGGAACAGGTGTTCCATCCTCGAAGGTGATGTCATCATCGACGGCAACCAGCGGTATGCCAGCCTCCATCGCGCGGGCGGCGACGATCGGCCCAAGGGCGCGATCGGGCACGACGATGGCGATGCCATCGACACCGTCGCCGATCATCGTGTCGAGCGTGGTGATCGTCAGATCGGCGTTGAACTGGACGTCCTGCGAGGCGAAGTCGACGCCCAGTTCGGCCGCCTTGTCACGCGCACCGGCAACTTCGGCGACGAACCAGGGATGGTCGCCCATCTTGTTGATGTAGCCGATCTTGATGTCGTCCTGTGCGCCGGCAAGGCCCGGAACGACGGCGATGGCCAGACCGGCCAGCAGTGTTGTCGACAGTCTCTTCATGGGTTGCTCCTCCGTAATTTGGTCCTGAGCGGCGCCGGTTTGGCGCCTAGTCGTGATAGAGAACGGAGCGGCCACCATCGATCACGATGGTCTCCGCGTTGATGAATGGGGCTTCGTCCGAGGCCAGGAAAAGGGCCGTGAACGCGACCTCCTCCGGCCTGCCGATGCGCCCGGGCGGATGCAGATCGCAGGCGCGCTGGCGTTCGGCCTCCGGATCGTCAAACGTCGCCCAGTAATCGAGCGCGATCTGCGTTTCGATGTAGCCGGGAGCGATGGCGTTCACCCGAATGCCCTCGGATGCATATTCGATCCCCAATGCCCGCGTCAGACCGACCAGACCGTGCTTGGCGACCGGATAGGGAAAGGTGTGCGGAATGATCTTGAAACTGTGCCCGCTGGCGATGTTGACGATTGCGCCACTGCGGCGTTCACGCATGTTCGGCAAGACGGCCCTTGCGCAAAACCATGCAGCGTCGAGATCGAGTTCGAAGCACCGCCGCCATTCCTCGTCGGGCATTTCGAGCGGTCGATAAAAAACGTTGGCGCCGGCATTGTTGACCAGAATGTCGACCGGACCGAAACGGTCGCCGGCGGTCTCGACCATTGCCACGATGCTGTCGCGCACGGTGACGTCCGTAGGAACAAAGAGCGCTTCGCCGCCGGCATCGCGGATTTCGGCGACCATCGACTCGCCCGTTGACGCATCGATCTCGGCGACGATGACCCGGGCGCCCTCACTGGCGAACAGTCTCGCTATGGCCGCCCCAATACCTCGGCCGGCCCCGGTCACTATGGCTGTCTTGTCCTGAAGTCGGCCTGTCATCGGCGCCTCACCATTCCGCGATTGTGCCGTCGGCAAGGACGGCGTTGGCCGAATGCAGCACTTCGGGCGCAAACGGATGCCGGTCGATCGCCCTCTCATCGACCTCGATGCCAAGGCCGGGCTTGTCCGGCACGGCCCAACCGGAGGGATCGCGCGTGATCGGCCAGGCGACGACTTCGTCGTACCAGGGCACCGCGCCGCTCATCTCCTCCTGAATGATCACGTTGGGCGTGGCGATGCCGAAATGCAGGGCGGCGACACTCGCAATCGGTCCGAGCGGATTGTGTGGCGCGACAGCGACGCCGGACGTCTCAGCCATCGCCGCGATCTTGCGCGCCTCCCAAAGCCCGCCGACGTGGCAGATGTCGGGCTGGATGACGTCGACCGCGCGGCGGTCGAGCACGGCCTTGAACTCGGAGCGTCGATGCAGCCTCTCACCAGACGCCATCGGCACCGAATGGCGCGCACGCAGTTCGGCAAGCCCCTCCACATCCTCGGGAGGGAGCGGCTCCTCGACAAACATCGGCTCGATGGGCGCGAGGGCGTCGATAAACGCGCCGGCGGCGGAAACCGACAGCGGGCGGCCATGGAAGTCGACCATGACATCGACATCGTCGCCAATCGCCTTGCGCAGCGCGACCATCGTTGCAGTCAGTTCGCGCACATCGGCGCGTGTCGCGCTGTAGGAGCAATAGGGAATGCAGACGAGCTTCAGCGCGCCATACCCGGCTTCGATCACCGCCTGCGCGCGTTCGACGATGGCTTGCCGGTCAAGGCTTTCATAGACCGAGCCCATCTGGCCCATGCCCAGATGGGTGTAGATGCGCAACCGGTCGCGCACCTTGCCGCCGAGCAGACGCCAGACCGGCACTCCAAGGCTCTTGCCCAGAATGTCCCACAACGCGATCTCGATGCCGCTGATCGCCGTGGCCGCGACACTGCCCGGACGCCAGAATCCGTGACGATACAGACGCTGGAAGGCCTGTTCGATGTCGCGCGGGTCCTGGCCGACGATGAACGGCTTGAGATCCTCAAGGGCGCCGACGACCGCCGAGGTCTTCCACTCCAGCGTGGCCTCGCCCCAACCGACAAGGCCGGGCTGGTCCGTCTCGACGCGCACGAACACCCAGTTGCGCATCTCCGCATTGCAGACCACTGCCGTGACGTCGGTTATTCGCATTCCATCCTCCCAATGATAGACAGACTTCGCCTCATTCACGATCATTGTCAACTTAATTATCGTACAATTAATGCTTGCTACGCGACAGAGCTCTCCTGCCATCGGCAATGGCGAAGCTCGGAACCGGCTGGAAGACCGGCCGGCACCCTGTCTCGGAAACGGGAACGTCACGGGCGCCGGGCGACGGCGCGGTGCTACCCCTTGACCGCGCCGGCCAGAAGCGAACGCGAGATCTGCCGGTACATGATCGTGCCCAGCAGGACCGGCGGCAGCGAGGCCGCGATGATGACCGCGGCGGCAACGCCCCATTGCACGCCACCACCGCCCGCGGCAAAGAAGAAGGAGGCGCCGACCGTCACCGGCACCGCGTCGCGTGTCGTCAGCATCAGCCCGAACAGGAACTCGTTCCACGCCGTGATGAAGCCGAAGATGAATGTCGTCGCCAGCGCCGGTGCGCACAGCGGCAGGATCACGCGGAACAGAAGCGCCGGAAGCTTGGCCCCATCCATTTGAGCAGCCTCGTCAAGCTCGGTCGGCAGATCATCGATCGCGTTGACGAGGATGACGAGCGTCAGGGGGATGTTGACGATGGCGAGGATCAGGCCAAGCCCCAGCCGCGTGTCCAGAAGACCGAGCGACTGGTACATCATGTAGATGGGTATCGCGAAGATGATCAGCGGCAGCGTGCGGATGTTGATGACGGTTGGCAGCAGCGCGGCCCGGCCATAGTTGCGCCGCGCCATGACATAGGCCATCGGAAAGCACAGAATCAAAGGCAGAAGCGCGCCAATGCCGGCGGCCACCAGGCTGTTGAGCAGGTACTCGTAGATGTTGAGCCGATCGGTGATCGTCAGCACGGTGGCGAAGTTGGACAGTGTCGGTTCGCGCACCATCAGACCGGCATTGGACACGACCTCGCGGCTCGATTTGAGCGATGTGGCCAGCGTCGCGATTACCGGGAAGTTGAGCACCAGCGCAAAGATCGCGAACACGGCCCATCGCAGCGGCCTGAGCCTGTCGGTCATGACGTGGCGCTCCGCCGGAACAGCAAACGGTTGGCGGCGTAGAGCACCAGGAATGCGGTGATGAACAACAGGACCGATGCCGCGATCGCGCCGCCGATCTCAGCCGAGCGGAAAAAGGACTGATAGATGTAGATCGACAGCGACGTGGTCGCGCCGCCCGCTCCGCTGCCGGTCAGGACGAAGATGTTGTCGAAGACGCGGAAGCCATCGATGAAGCGAATGGCGAGCGCGACATAGACGATGGGCATCATCAGCGGCAGCTCGATCTTCGTGAACATCGACCAGCCGCGCGCGCCATCCATGGACGCGGCCTCGCGCATGTCGTCGGGAATGGTCTCATAGGCCATGTAGAACAACAGCAGCGTGAACGGCGTCCACTGCAGCGTCTCGATGATGACGACCGTCGAGAAGACCCATTGCGGGCTGAGAAAGGCCGGGCTGTCGCCGAACCAGGCGAAGAGGTAGTGCGGCAGCGGTCCGACGAACTCGTGCAGGACCAGACGGTACATCAGGCCCATCATCGCCGGTGCGATCATCATCGGCATCATCAGCACTGCCATCAGCCAGGGCCGCTGCCGCAGTAGCGGGGCCAGAAACACCGCGAGGAAAAGGCCAAGGCCGGTTTCGAGCGCCGCCGTCAGCGCGCCGAACCGCAGCGAGAACCATGTCGCCTGCCAGAACTCGTCATCGCGCAGAACATCGACATAGTTGGCGAGCCCGGCAAAGGTTGGGGCTCGCAGCGTCTCGAACGACACGTCTGAGAAACTGTAGATGGCGTTCAGGACGGCCGGAAAGCCCAGCAGAGCCAGAAGGAACAGCACCATCGGTGCGGCCAGAAGCGGGTTTTCAAAGCGCTGAGCGGGCATGTTGGCCGAGCCGTTCGTGGACGAAGTCGACCGGCGGCGCATGACGCCGCCGGCCGCGGTGTTCAAGGACGAAGCCTACTGAAGCAATTCGGCCATGCCTTCGGTCGCGTTCGCAAGCGCCTCGTCCAACGATTGCGAGCCGGCCCAGTAGCCAGTGAACTCCTTGGCCTGCAGTTCATACACCGACAGCGCCCGCGCCGAGGTTCCACCGTTCATGACGAAGCCGTAGTTGGCGGCATAGTCACCGAGCGGCACCAGATCGGGTCGGTCGCCGGCCACCGCCGCCAGCGTGTCGCCGGTCAGGCCGGGTGCGCCACCATTGCCGGCATAGACCTGCATGGCCTCGGACGAGGCCAGCCATTGGAGGAACCTCACCGCGCCTTCGGTGTTGTTGCCGTTGGCGTTGATGCCAAGACCGAGACCATGAACATGGGTGAAACGGCCCTCGGGGCCGGCAGGCGGCGCCATCGTGTTGGTCACGTCGGCCACGACGGGCGATTGCTCGGGATCGAGCAGTTCACCGGCCGCGGCATTCCATTGCATCATTGCCGCCACCTGGCCGGAGGCAAAGGCGGCATTGGCTTCGGCATACTCGTATGAGAGCGAGTCGCCCGGCGACGTGCCGGCATCATAGAGCAGCTTGTAGAGTTCGAGCGCCTCCCGATAGGCGTCGGAATCAACGCTCACATTGCCGGCATCGTCCATCCAGTCCGCGCCATAGGAGCGCGGCAGCGAGTGGAACACCATCATGTTGAACAACAGGTTCTTCATCTGCAGCACGGTGCCATAGCGTGTCGGGCTGTCCGGGTTCACCGATCGCGAGAAGTAGAGCGCCGTTGCGGCGTAATCGCGCCAGGTCCACTCGTCGGGCGCCTTGGGCTGCATCGCTTCGCCCAGATACTCCTCGGCGATTTCGGCGTAGCGCGCCTGCGCGTCGGCATCGCCAAGCAGTTCGCCGATCAGATCGTCACGGTAGTACATGAAGTGCAGCGACAGATCGGTCGGCACGCCGTACTGCTCGCCCTCGAACTGCATGGTCGTCAGGACCGCGTCGCCGAACACGTCGACGGCGCCATCGCCAAGATCGATCGGCTCCATGAACGGCGCATAGCGGCCGATCGAATAGGTCGCGATCAGGTTGGCGTCAAAGGCATCGGTGCCGGCCGCAAGATCGGCCTGAAGCTTGTCGAAAAAGCCCTCGCGGTTGAAGAAGATCAGTTCGACCCGATCGGCCTCGGCAACCGTATCGAGGCCGTTGTAGACCTCGACCGCCGCGCGCAGCGCGGTTTCCTCCGGTCCGCCGGGCCAGCCCAGCACGGTCACTTCGGCGCTGGCAACCGACACGCTCGCGCCAAGCAGGCCAGCGGCGATCAGGCTGGATGTGATGAGGTTTCGCTTTGTCATGATGTCTCCTGTTCTTCGTTTGAAATTCAGGTCTTCAAGGTGATCAAACGCGTCGCCGCCATACGGGACAGCCGATGCCGATGGTTGTGCCGATCGTCGCCCTTGCCGGCCGGTCCACGCCGACACGCAGAGGCGCAGTCGCCATCAGGCGGAGTTCGGGCACGGTGTTGCCGGCGGCATCAGCCATGGCGTTCACCCGCTGCAGCGTGCCCGGTGACCGCTTGCACAAACCACGAGGTGATGTGTTCGGGCCGCGTGACAGCCGAGCCGACGACGACCGCATCGGCGCCGAGCGCCCTGGCGCGCATTGCCTGCTCGGGCTTTTGGTAACGGCCCTCGGCGATCACGAAACGGCCAAGGGCCGGCAGTTGCGCCAGAAGGTCATAGTCCGGCTCGGACGGGACGGCACCGCCGGTATAGCCCGACATGGTCGTGCCCAGTATGTCGGCCCCAGCGCCGGCAGCGGCCCGGGCATCGACAAGCGTCGCGCAGTCGGCCATGGCGGCGCGCCCGCTTGTCTTGATTGCCGCGACGAGATCACCCACCGGGACGGGGCGCGGACGGCTGGTCGCATCGACAGCGATGATGTCGGCACCCGCGCCGGCGAGCGCTTCAACGTCCTCAAGGAGCGGCGTGATGTGGACATCATGGGCGGGCAGTTGGCGTTTGATGATGCCGATGACGGGCGCATCGGTCACTGCCCGCACCGCGCGCAGATTGTCGATGCCCTCGATCCGAAGGCCGGCGGCACCGCCGTCAAGCGCTGCCCGGGCAAAGGCGGCGGTGATGTCGGGACGGTCCATGGGACCGCCGATCACCGGCTGGCACGATACGATGATGCCGTTTTGCAGCCTCTGAAGCACGCGATCCTCCCTCGCGCACTGATGCTACCACTGCCAACCAGTTTTGCAAATGGTATTTAACTGGTTCTATTCAATTGAGATCGGTCACGAAGTCGTACGCATCGCCCAGATAGCGCGTCTCGGTGAACTCGACGCATTGGCCGGTCGACGCGAAGCATCGCCGCTCCACGCAGAAGATCGGCGCGCCCGGCTCACAGCCAAGGATGCGCGCGTCACTGACGGTGGCGGCAACCGCCCGCATCCGCTGCATACCGCGCATCGGCCTGGCGCCGAGCGTTTCAAGGGTGGCATAGAGCGATGTGTCGACATCGTCCGGATTGGGCAGGATGGAGGCCGGGATCGTCGCCCGCTCGATGGCGACCGGTTCGCCATCCGCCAGCCGGACGCGCTCCAGTCGCGTGACCACCTCGCCGGCACCATTCCCCAGCATCATGGCTTCCTTGGGCGTCGGAGACGTCACGACCTTGGACAACCAGCGCGCACCGGGCTGACGGCCGCGCGCGCGCATGTCCTCGGAAAACCCGGTCAGGGCCGACACGGCTTTTTCAAGCCGTGGCGCGACCACCGTCTTGGCGCCCTGCTTGCGGACCACGACGCCGCTTTCCGACAGCGTCGCCAGCGCCTTGCGCAATGTGACGCGCGACACGTCGAGGTCGTTGGACAGGGTTCGCTCGGCCGGCAACACCTCGCCGTGCTTGAGAAGCCCTTCTTCGATCGCGCCGGCAATCTCATCGGCAAGACGGGTGTAGAGCGGCTGGCCGTCCTCTTCCTGAAGGCGCGTTCTGAGACGTTCGATGAAACGGATGTGCTGCATCGGCGCATGCTTCCCATCTGCTTGGCTGATGCTGCTTACCGTCGAGGCCCGTTGCGAGGCAATCCCGGCAACGCCGGATGCGGCGCAGTCACGACCATGTGTGCAGTGCAAAACTCCGGTTCACGAACGCAGGTGATCCGCGCTAATGTGCTCCGGTTCAATCACAGCCATTCGCCCGGGCACACAGCATTCCGCCGTGCCGCAGCGGCCCACCGGAACACTTGCCAAAACCGGCACAACAGAGATCACGCGATGTCAGAGGCGCCTGCTCAACGCTTCCACGCCCTGTCGGTCGATGAGGTGGCCGACGGGCTGATCACCGAAGTTCGGCGCGGCCTTGATGAAGCCGAGGTCGATACGCGACGGCAATCTCACGGGCCAAACCTGCTGCGCCGTCAGGAGACCAAGAGCGTCTGGGCCATCGCGCTGCATCAGTTCCGCTCGATCATCGTCCTTTTGCTGGCCGGCGCAGCCGCGTTCGCGTTCCTGATCGGCGATGTTGCCGAGAGCCTGGCGATCATTGCGGTCCTGATCATAAACGCGGCGATCGGCTTTTTCACCGAACTGCGCGCGGCGCGTTCGATGGAAGCGCTCGTGCGCATTGCCGAAGTGCGCACGCTCGTTCGTCGCCATGGCCGGTTGATACAGGTCGACGCACGCGATCTGGTTCCCGGCGACATCGTGATCCTCGATGCGGGCGATGTGGTGACAGCCGATCTGCGCCTCGTTGCGACATACAACCTGCAAAGCGATGAGTCCGTACTCACCGGAGAATCAACGCCCGTCACCAAGCAGACGTCGGCGATCGGTGCCGACGCGAGCATCGGCGATCGCACCAACATGGTCTTCAAGGGCAGCGCGATCACGCAAGGCGCCGGCGAGGGTATCGTCGTCGCAACGGGCATGCAGACGCAGATCGGCCGGATCAGCGAGTTGGCGCAACAGGCCAGCGCCGAGGTGCCGCCGCTCGAACGCCGGCTTGACCGGCTCGGCCAACGCATTGTCTGGCTGGCCGTGGCCCTTGCCGCGTTGACGATCGGCGCCGGTGTCCTGCGCGGCCACGCGCTGACCGAGATGATTCAGACCGGCGTCGCGCTTGCCGTGGCCGCCGTGCCCGAGGGCCTGCCGGTGGTGGCCACGCTGAGCCTGGCGCGCGGCATGTGGCGCATGGCCGCCCGCAATGCGGTGATAACACAACTGTCGTCGGTCGAGACGCTCGGCGCGACGACGATCATCCTGACCGACAAGACCGGCACGCTGACAGAAAACCGCATGAGCGCGGTCCGATATCTGCTGGCAGGGCGGGACATCGATGTGGATGGCGGCGATGATCAGGCGCATTTTCGATCCGCCGGCGCGCCCGTCGATCCCCACACCGAGTTCGCCTTGACCCGGGCGCTGGAGGTGGGCGCGCTGTGCAACAATGCCGAACGCGGCGACGGTTCAGACGGCGCCGCGTCGGGCGATCCGATGGAGATCGCACTGCTCACGGTGGCCGACGCGGCCGGCCATGGCCGAACACCGCTGCTGGACGGGCACCGGCGCGTCGACCAGCACGCGTTCGATCCGGTGCGCAAGATGATGGCGACGGTCCACGAGGACAACGACTGTTACCTCTACGCCGTCAAGGGCGCGCCCGAATCGGTCATTGACGCCTGCCAGCGGGTTTTGACCGCTGACGGGTCGAGGATGCTTGATACCGATGCGCGCGACGTCTGGCGCGAACGCAATTCGGCGGCGGCTGCCGACGGCCTGCGCCTTTTGGCGCTTGCGATGAAGACGAACGGCGACAGAGGGGCAGACCCTTACGAGGACCTGACGCTTGTCGGCCTTGTCTGTTTCGCCGATCCGCTACGCGCCGACGTGCCGGCGGCGATCGCCGACAGCCTGAACGCCGGCGTGCGCGTGGTCATGATGACGGGCGATCATGCCGACACCGCCGCGCGGATCGCCCGCGATGCCGGTATGGGCGGTGCCGACATGACCGTCATCGAAGGTCGTGAACTGGTCGGTCTTGACCCCGACGCCGTCGACGATGACGTGCGCCGGCGTCTTCTTGGCGGCGATGTGTTCGCCCGGGTCTCGCCGGAGACCAAACTGACGCTCGCCACCCTCTATCAGAAAAACGGCCATGTGGTCGCGATGACCGGCGACGGCGTCAACGACGCCCCTGCCCTGAAGAAGGCCGACATCGGGATCGCCATGGGCCAGCGCGGCACGCAGGTCGCGCGCGAAGCGGCCGATATGGTGCTCAAGGACGATGCATTCCGCACCATCATCGCGGCGATGCGGCAGGGGCGCGTGATCTTCGACAACATCCGAAGGTTCGTGGTTTATCTGTTGAGCTGCAATGTCAGTGAGGTGATGGTGGTCGGGCTGGCCGTGGGCGTCGGCCTGCCGGTACCGCTCCTGCCGTTGCAAATCCTGTTCCTCAACCTGATCACCGACGTCTTTCCCGCCTTCGCGCTGGGATTCGGGCGTGGCGACAGGGACATCATGAAACAACCGCCGCGTGACCCGCGCGAACAGATCGTCGACGGGCCGCGCTGGGCGCTGATCGGGCTTCTGGGCGGTGCCATCACGCTGGCGACACTCTCCGCGTTCGCGCTCGCCCTTTACTGGCTGGACCTCGATCCGGCCCGTGCGGTGACCGTCGCGTTTCTGACGCTTGCGCTCGGGCAGTTGTGGAATGTCTTCAACATGCGGATGCCCGGCAGCAGCTTGTGGATCAACGATGTGACGCGCAACCGCTTCGTCTGGAGCGCGCTGGTTCTGTGTGTCGGGCTGATTGCCGCCGCGTTGTACGTTCCGTGGCTTTCGGAGCTGCTCGGCCTGCCGTGGCCGGGTATGCAAGGGCTGCTGCTGGCTGTTGCCATGAGCTTCGTGCCTGTGGTCATCGGCCAATTGTACCTTGAAACGCCTGCGGCTGCCGGCCTGGTCTCGTCAAAGCGTGCGTCCAACTAGCGGCGGCATCCGCACGGTTGGGCTCGCAGCACCGGGCTATGGCGACCATGCCAAACGGACTTGATGCATGTCATGGCGCGGGTGAAGCCAACATGATGAACCGCTGCACAATCAAGGCGCGGATCGCTGCCCAACTGGCGGGCGCGCGCGCACGAAATGCTATCGGAGACAAGTCATGGCAGACAGCGGCGAAGACGTAGCCAAGACGCTGGGCCTGAATGCGCCAGGTGGCCGGCGGTTCGGATGGGTCAAGTATGCGGTCGCGGTCGCGGTCGTCGCGGGCGGCGCCTGGTACTGGCTGTCCGTGCAGGACGACGAGCGCGGCGTTCAATATGTGACCGAGCAAGTCGAGCGCGGCGACTTCAGCGTCACCGTCAACGCGACCGGAACGGTCGAGCCGACCAATCTGGTCGAGATATCGAGCGAACTGTCGGGCACGCTTGACACGGTGCGGGTCGATTTCAACGACATCGTCGAGGTGGGCACGGTGCTGGCAACGCTCGATACGACCCAGCTTGACGCGCAGCTCGCCGTCAGTCAGGCGCAGCTCGATGCGTCGGTCGCAAGGATCGCCATCGTGCAGGCGACGCTCGACGAAACGCGCGAACGTTACGAGGCTGCGCGTGATCTCGAGCGACGGGGCATCACTCCGCGCCAGACCTTCATGGCGCAGCAAGCCGCCTTTGAGCGGGCGCAGGCCGAAATGCAGTCGGCGCTCGCCGACAAGGCCCTCGCTCAGGCCAATCTCGAACTGCAGCAGGCAACGCTCGACAAGGCTTGCATCTGCTCGCCGATCCGCGGGGTCGTGCTCGATCGCTCCGCCGATACCGGCCAGATCGTTGCCAGCGCGCTCAACGCGCCGGTCCTGTTCACCGTGGCCGAAGACCTGACCAAGATGGAGTTGCAGGTCGACATCGACGAGGCCGATATCGGGCGGATCGCGGTCAAGAACCGAGCCGTGTTCACGGTCGACGCCTATGACGCGATGCGCTTTCCCGCCGAGATCGCCGAGGTGCGCTTCGCGCCGGAGACGATCGACGGCGTCGTCACCTACAAGGCGGTGTTGAGCATCGACAACTCCGACATGCTGCTGCGCCCCGGCATGACAGCGACCGCCGACATCACCGTGGCCGATGTTCGGGACGCGCTTGTCGTCCCCAATGCGGCGCTGCGCTATGCCCCGCCGCGTTCGCCGGACGATGGCGCCGACGATGCACGCAGCGGACTTCTGGGCATGTTGATGCCCGATGCCCCCGAGGAACAGGCGCAGGGCGACGCGCGCACCATCTGGGTCATGCGCGAGGGCGCACCGGTCGAAGTCGACGTTCTGGCCGGTGACAGCGACGGTTCGGTCACCGAAATCCTGCAAGGCGATCTGACCGAAGGCGACGCCGTGATCACGGATCGGATCGATGGCTGATACGCCGCTGATCAAGCTGCGCGGCCTGTCGCGCATCTACGGCTCCGGCGAGGTGATGGTGCGCGCGCTGGACGGCATCAACATGACCGTGCATGCGGGCGAGTTCATCGCGATCATGGGCCCGTCGGGCTCGGGCAAATCGACGGCGATGAACGTGATCGGCTGCCTCGATACGCCATCGGACGGCCATTACCTGTTCAACGGAGTGGAAGTCGCCGAACTTGACGGCGACCAGCGGGCACTGCTGCGGCGACACTATCTGGGGTTCGTGTTCCAAGGCTACAACCTTTTGTCGCGCACCAGCGCGTTGCACAATGTCGAACTGCCGCTGATCTACAAGGGTCTGCCGCGCGGCCAGCGGCGGGCGATGGCAACCGAAGCGCTGAACAAGGTCGGACTTGGCAACCGCCTGCATCACGACCCGTCCCAGCTTTCGGGCGGGCAGCAGCAGCGCGTCGCCATCGCGCGGGCGCTCGCCGGCAACCCGCAGGTCGTTCTCGCCGACGAACCGACCGGCAATCTGGACACCAAACGTTCGGTCGAGATCATGGAACTGCTGCGGGATCTCAACCGCCGCGAGGGGCTGACGATCATCATGGTCACCCATGAGGATGACATGGCGCAGTTCGCCGACCGGCTGATCTGGATGGTCGACGGGCGCATCGAGCGCGACGGCCCCACCAAGCGGCACGAGGCAGCCGCGACAGGCGCCATGGTGGAGGCTTGAGATGATCTGGGAAACGATCAAGCTCGCCGTCCAGGCGATCTTCCGCAACGCGCTGCGCTCGTTTCTGACGGTGTTGGGCATCGTCATTGGCGTTGCGGCGGTGATCGCCATGGTCACGGTCGGCCAGGGTTCGACCGAACAGGTGACCGCCGACGTCGAGAAACTGGGCACCAACGTCTTGATGGTCATGCCCGGCGCCGAAGCGATGGGCGGCCCGCAGGGCACTGCCGATCCGCTGTTCACGATCAACGACGTCAACGCGGTGCAGGATGAAGTCGGCGCGGTGTCCGTCGCGGCCCCGATCAGCCAGAACCGGGCACGCGCCGTGTTCGGCAATGAGAACCGCCGCACCGACATCGTCGGCACCGACAACCGCTATCTGGATGCCGCGCGCTGGGAGTTCGAGCGCGGCAGGCCTTGGGAAGCGGGCGAAATTCAGTCCGGCAAGCCGGTCTGCATCCTTGGAGAAACGGTGCGTGCCGAACTGTTCGGCACCGCAGACCCGGTCGGCGAGACGATCCGCATCAAGACGATGTCTTGCACGGTCATCGGGCTGCTGCGGTCCAAGGGCGCTTCGACGTTCGGTGCCGACCAGGACGACTTCGTCCTCATGCCCTACCGCACCTTCCACCGCCGTATCGCCGGCAACACCGATGTGTCGACGATCTACGTATCGGTGCGCGACGGCGTCTCGATGGAACGGGCGACCGAGGACATCGAGGCGCTGATGCGTGAGCGGCGGCGCGTCCGGCAAGGTGAGGATGACGATTTCGATGTCATGGACATGGAGCAGATCGCCACCATGCTGTCGGGCATCACCGACATTCTGACCGGCCTTCTGTCTGCTGTGGCCGCCGTCAGCCTGCTGGTCGGTGGGATCGGCATCATGAACATCATGCTGGTTTCGGTGACCGAACGGACGCGCGAGATCGGCATCCGGCTGGCCGTCGGGGCGCAGGCGCGCCAGGTGTTGATGCAGTTCCTGGTGGAGGCGATCGTCCTGTCGCTGATCGGCGGCCTCATCGGCATCCTGCTCGGTCTCGGTCTCGGGCTCTTGGGCGCCAGCTGGCTGGCGGTTCCGTTCCGTCCCGACCCCACGGTTATCCTGATGGCGTTCGGCTTTTCGGCGGCGGTGGGCGTGGTGTTCGGCTTCTTTCCGGCGCGCCGCGCAGCACGGATGAACCCGATCGAGGCGCTGCGCCACGAATAAGCCGGCGGTGCGCCGCCGGACTTGGCTGTTTGCCGGATTGCGATGTCGCCGCATTGTCTGTGGTTGCGTGCTTCTGCCATAAGGCACGCGATGACGACGCCAGCAGACAAATCGGTTGAAGAACCACAAACCGGTGCCGCGGCGCGCAGGGCAAAGGGCGAGTTCGTTCGCGGTACCAGCCGGTTCCGCAACACCTTGGGCGCGGGCACCGATTTCGCCTCCGAGCCGGGCCGCTACCACCTGTTCGTCGCTCTGAACTGCCCTTGGTGCCACCGGGTCACGCTGGCGCGCAACGTGCTGGGTCTGCAAGACAGCATCAGTCTCGATGTCGCCTTCCCGAACCGCACGCTCGACGACGATCCCGCCGGACCAGGGCTTTGGGAGTTCAACCCCGCACGCATTGCTACACTCACCGGTACGACCCTGCCCGAGTGCACGGCCGAAACCGGAACCGGGCAAGGCTTCCGGCTCGCCCGGCAGATCTATGAAGCCGAAGGATCGACCGAAACAAGCCTGCCGATCCTCTATGACAGGAAGAGCGGGCGGATCGTCTCCAATGAAAGCGCCGAGATCATCCGTATGCTCGACGCGCAGGCCGGCCCCCTGGGAAGCGCCCTGCCCGAGCCGGATCGCCCCCGCCTCTATCCGCATGGAGAGGACAGCGCCGAGATCTGCGCAGCCATCGACGACCTCAACGAACGCATCTACGTCAACATCAACAACGGTGCGTACAAGGCCGGCTTCTCCTCACGGCAGGACGTCTATTCGTCGGCGTTCTCCAACTATTTCGAAACGCTCGATGCCCTTGAGGCGCTGCTGGCGGGCGATGGCCGTCCGTTCCTGACCGGCGAGACCTTCACCGAGGCCGATCTGCGGCTCTTTCCGACGCTCTACCGCCATGACCCCGTCTATTATGTGCGGATGAAACTCAATGGTGCGCGGATCGTCGACTTTCCGCACCTGTGGCGCTGGTTGTGCCGGGTCTACGCATTGCCCGGCGTTGCATCGAGCAACTCGCTCGTGCACTGCCGGCAGGGCTATTTCGGCCGCTCATGGAACAATGTGGTGCCGCTCGGTCCGCTGCTTCCGATGACCTATCCGGAAGCCTACCTGCACCCCGAACTGGCCCGCTGACTGACCCAGGGGCGGGCCGACCACGCGCGATGTCAGTCGTGCCCGCGCAGGCGCGGATCGAGCGTATCGCGCAGCGCATCGCCGAGCAGGTTGAAGCCGAAGGACAGAAACAGGATGGCAAAGCCGGAGAAGACGGCCGGCCATGGGCTCAGGAGCAGGAAGTTGCGGCCCTCCGCCAGCATCTGACCGAGCGAGGGGATCGGCGGCTGGGCGCCAAGCCCGAGAAAGGACAACGAGGCTTCGACCAGGATCGCAGCGGACAAAAGCAGGCTGGCCTGCACCAGGATCACCGACGCAAGGTTGGGCAGAAGGTGGCTGAAGACGATCCGCGCGTCCGACGCGCCGATCGCGCGCGCGCCCTCCACATACTCGCTTTCGCAGATGACCAGCGACGGACCGCGCAGCAGGCGCGCGAAGATCGGCACGTAGACGACGGCAATGGCGAGCGCGGCGCTGTAAGCGTTGGGGCCAAGCACGGCGATCACGCCGATCGCGAGCAACAGGATCGGGAAGGCGAACAGGATGTCCATCAGCCGCATGACGATGCGGTCGAACCA
>CAZSFA010000035.1:0-22442 GCA_964606055.1 uncultured Oceaniradius sp.
AGGTCGACGGGGTAGTTCCATGGCACGATGGCCGCCGCGACGCCGGCGGGCTGGCTTGTGACAAGATTGCGGATGCCTGGGGCCGAGGCCGGCCGCAGCGATCCGCCGATGCGCACGGCCTCGCCGGCATAGTAGCGCAACACGACGGCGCCGAAGCGAATCTCCTTGAGGTTGTCGGCAACCGGTTTGCCCTGTTCGCGGGTCAGAAGAACCGCCATCGCGTCGGCTCGTGCGTCGATCAGGTCGGCAGCCCGTTCCAGGATGGCGGCGCGCTCGCCGGCGTGCATGGACGCGAACGCGGGCGCCGCGCGTTCGGCCGCCTCAACGGCCTGATCGACGGTCGCCTCGTCGGCCAGCAAGGTGGTGCCGACAGGTTTGCCGGTGGCCGGTTCGACGATTGCATAGCGTTCGGCGCCATCGGGCATGCGCCATGCGCCATCGATGAAGAAGCCGCGATCCATTGTGTTCATCTCCTTGCCCGCCTAGCGGGCACGCAGCCGGCGCCATAGCTCGGCATAGTTGCGGTCGTTTTGTGCGGTGGCGGTCTCTTTTTCCGTCGTGTTCGGCGAGACCATCACATGGGGCTCGACGCCTTGAGCGCTGAGCTTTTCGGCGGTCACGGCGTTGATGGCCTGACCGATGGCGATGGCAATCGATGTGGATGTCGCGCCGACTTTGCCGGTCACCCCGTCGATGGCGATCGACGCATCGCCCTTTGGCACGCCGGTGTCGATGACGACATCGGCCAACTCAAAGAGCCGCTTGCCGCATGAGTGGCGCGAAGGCGTCGACGACGAATGCGGAACCGATGTGACGCCGATCAGTTTCATGCCCCGTTCCTTTGCGCCGACGGCGATGTCCAGCGTCACCGCGTTCAGACCCGAATGTGAGAAGATCAGCATCGCGTCGTCCGGATCGGTTTGATGCGAGGACAGGATCGCCCGACCGTAGCCCTCCTGCGCGTGGATAAACCGGTACTGGCGGGCGCCCGCATCGCCCAGGACGCGGTGAAACGAGATCATCGAGCTTTCGACGATCGGCCGGAAGCCGGTCACGGTTCCCGTGCGCGGGAACATCTCCATGGCCGCAAACGATCCATGGCCGGTGCCGAACGTGAAGACGAGTTTGTCCTTGGCGATTGCCTGGGCACAGATCGCGCCCGCGGCCTCGATCGCTTCGGCCTGTGTGTCGATGACGGTCTGAAGCCGCTCGATGACCGTGTCGAAATAGCGTCTGGCGATTGCCGTGCTCATGCCGTCCTGCCTGCCTTTTTTGCTGTGCTTTGCGTGAGTGCGCCCAGCGCGAGGGCGAACAACTGCTGCTCGCGTTCGGCGGTGGTCCGCGCATCGAGTTTCTCGCGGCTGTTGGCGTCGACCGTACCGATGCAAAGGCTGGTGAACGCAACGCCGAGCGCATGGGCGGCGTTGACGAGCGCGGACGTTTCCATGTCCGCTGCGATCGCCCCGCGTTGTGCGGCAACGGACAGCCGGTCCGTCACCCGGGTGGCTGTATGCGCATCCAGCGGAAACATGTCGCGATAGAACGCATCGAACGTTGCGAACATGCCCATCGCGATTGGCAGGCCGGTGTCCCGGGCGGTAGCCAGCACCGACGCGTTGAGACCGACATCGGCGGCCTGCCGATCGGGCGCATCGACATAGGCGGGGGAGGTGCCTTCATAACTGGCGATCGTGTCGCAGAGCAGGAAACCGCCGGGCCGGGCCGGTTCAAAGAACATCGCCGTGCCGATGCGCACGAAGGACCGCGTCCCAAGGTCCGCCAACTCGTGCATCACCACGGTCGCGATCGGAGCCCCCATGCCGAACGACACCGCCGTCACCGGTGCGCCGCCATATCGGCCGGTCACCGTCCGCAGGCCGCGCTTGACGGGCAGGAACCGCGGCTCGTCCATCAGCGCCGCAATGCGATCGATCCGATCCGGATCGCCGACAAGGACCGCGCAGTCAGCGACCTCATCGGCCCGGTGGCCCAGATACCAAGCCTGCTTCATCGGGTGTGCCCTCTCGCTGTCATTGCGCCGCTTCCAGAGCGGCCCGCGCCCTGAGCATTGCGCTCACCGCGGCCATCGCCGAATGGGCGGCGACACGCGGTTCCGCCCCTTGCATGTGCGCGGCGATGAACGCGCCTGCAAAGCTGTCGCCGGCGCCTGTCGGGTCCGACACGTCAACCGCGTCTGCGGCCAGTTCCGTTTTGGTTCCGGCGTAGTGGAGGCGAACGCCGTCCGCGCCCAGCGTCTCCACGATGATGGTCTCGGCACGGGGCGGATCGCCGATCAGCCGCCGTTCCGATGCATTGCAGAAGATCAGGTTCGCGCGGTCGACAAGACGCGCGCGGTTGGCCGGCCCGAAGCAGGCCGGGTCGTCCTTCATGACCCAGCACAATGGCTTGGTGGCCGGCCGATGGGCAAGGATGTCGCCGATCAGATGGCCGGGGCCGACCGTGACGCAGAGCATCGCGCACTGCGCGATCAACGCAGCCTGAACGTCCGACAGCGCCTCTTCGCCTTCAAAGGCCGGATCGTAGAGACAGGCCGTTGTGCCGTCGGTTTGATGGATCATCACAGCCGCCGGCGAACGCGCGCCCTGGCGGCGGGCGATGCCCGACGTATTCAGTCTCGCGCGCCGGCAATGGTCGAGATAGTCGGCGCCGGGCGCATCCTCGCCGATCCACACGATCGGCGCCGCGGACAGGCCCGCCGCGACGGCGGATTGCGCCACATAGGTTGGCGAGCCACCGGCGCGCGGCCAGGCGCCCGCATCGCGGAAACGGATGTGCGTGGTCCGGTCGCCTTGCACCATCCCGTCCAGAAGGACCGGATAGTCGAGCGACGCATAGCCCGTGACTGCCAGTTCAACCATGCTCACTGGTCATCCGTCATCAGCGACAGAGCCTGATCGAGATCGACGACCGCGCCCATATAGCGGTCCATGTCCTCGAGGGATGCGTCCGCCAGGTGAGCCCGGTTCGAGTTCGTCGCCTGCCGGGGCACGATGACGTCGAACCCCCAGGCGAAGGCGTCCTGCGCCGTCGCGCGTACGCAATTGTTGGTTTTGACCCCGCACAGGACGACGCGCTTGATCGCGTGCTCGTGCAGCAGGATGCCCAGTTCGGTCGCAAAGAATGCGCTGTAGCGGCGCTTGACGATTTCGATCTCGTTGGTGCGTTCCGGCAAGGGGCCAAAGCCCTCGAAGTATTGCGCGTGCATCGTGCCTTCGACACCGTGGACCGGCAGCTTGGGCTGGACGAAGTCAGGCGCGTCCCGCCTGTGCCGGTCGATCGTGTGGATGATCAGGCGCCGACGGGCGCGCGCTGCCTCGATCAACTGCCGCGCGGGGGCGATGACATCGGCTGATGCCGGATAGAAATGCTCTCCCTCCGGGTGCAGAAACGCGTTCTGCATGTCGATCACGATCAGGGCGGTCGCGTTCATGCGGCGGACTTGCGCCTCCTCATGTTCAGTGCGGTCAAAACCAGCCCGACGATCACCATCACGTAGGGCAGCGTCCCGATCAGGGCCGGCGGCAGGCCGGCAGTCTGCAGTCGGATCTGGCTCGCATCGAGAAAGCCGAACAACAGGCACACGAGCGCGGTTCCCACCGGATGATTGCGGGCGAAATAGAAGGCGGCGAGCGCGATGAAGCCGCGCCCGGCGGTCAGCCCTTCATTGAACAGGCCCAGTGACGCAAGCGCCAGATGCGCACCCGCAAGGCCCGAGAAGAACCCCGCGAACGCCGTCCCGAAGTCCTGAAGGCCCTTCTCGCGCAGACCGGTCGCGCGCGCCACCTGCGGTGCATCGCCGGCCGCGCGCAGCCGCAGCCCGAGCCGGGTGTTGGCAAGCGCGAACGGCAACACCGCCACCGTCGCCCAGGCAAAGACCGTCAACGGATCGAGCGTCGCCAGCGCCCGGCCGATGACCGGCACCGCACCCACCGCCTCGGGCAGCACCTTCGGCAGCAGTTCGACACCCTCAAGCCGCAACGTGCCCGAAGCGTTGAAGGCGACGCTCATCGTCAGCCCGACCAGACCGGCGATCAGGACGTTGAGGCCCAGCCCGGCTATGATCATGTTGGCGCGCGCCCGCGTGATGGTGAGCGAGAACAGCCAGCCAATCAGTGCGCCCGACAGCGCCGCCGCGACGATCGCGACCACCCACGATCCGGTTGCCGCACAGACGATGACAGCGACGAATGCGCCGGCGATCATCTTGGCTTCGAGCGCGATGTTGACGATGCCGCCCTGCCGGTTGACCAGCCCGCCGATCGCCGCCAGCAGGATCGGCGTCGTCAGGATCATGGTGGAGGCCAGAACCTGTTCAATGAGCGCGATCGTCATCGGCGCCGCCTCCGCCGCCAGGTCAGCCGGCCCAGTTCCATGACCGCGAAGATCATCACCGTTCCCTCGATGACGTTGACGATATCGAGCGGGATGTCGGAGAAAAGCTGCACGGTGGTGCCGGCAGATGCCAGGGCGCCGAACAGGACCGCACCGAACGCGATCCCGACGGCCGAGTTGCGCGCCAGAAGGGCGACGGCCATGCCCGTGAAACCGTATCCGGCTGAAAACCCGTCGGAAAACCGGTGCACCTGGCCCAACGCATGGCTTGCGCCGCCAAGGCCCGCCACGATGCCGGAGATGACCATCACCGCGATGATCGTCGCGGGGATGGAGATGCCCATCGAGCGTGCAAAGCGCGGGTTGAGGCCGACCAGCTTGGCCTCCAGTCCCGCTGGCGTCAGCCGCGTCCAGATGCCGTAGGCGACAACACACGCCAGTCCGATGATGAAGCCGGCATGGAGCGTCGAAGGCGGCATCAGCCGGATCAGTTCGGCTGCCTGATGGACCGGATCGGTGGTGTTGTTGCCCGATGTCTCCGACAGCAGCACCGTGTTGACGAGAAACGCCGTCAAGCCCAACGCGATGAAGTTGAGCATCAACGTGGTCACCACCTCGTCGATCTGAAGTCGCGCCAAAAGGTAGCCCGGCACGTAAAGCCAAAGGGCGCCGATGGCTGCTGACGCCACCATGGCAATCGCGATCAGCCAGAAACCGAGCCCGGCGGGCAATGCAAACCCGATGGTCGCGGCCATCAGACCGGCAACGACGAAGGCCCCATCGACCCCGACATTGAAAACGCCGGTTCGGAAGCAGATCGCCGTGGCAACGGCCGTGAACAGGAGCGGCGTTGCGGCCGACAACGTCGCCGCGATCCGGCGCTCGGAGCCGAACGCCTCGCCCACCATCAACGCGTAGATTTCGATCGGGTTCTCGCCGATGATCATCAGCACGACCGCGCCGACGGCAAATGCGATCAGAACAGGCAGCACCAGACGTGCGGTTTCGGCGGCCTGACCGGCGATACGGACCGCAAGCGTGGGCGGGCCATGGGGTTGATCGATTTGGCTGGCCAGCGTCATGCCGCTTCCTTCCGCAGCGGGCCGGACTGCAGCATCAGGCGGCCCAGCGCCTCGGGTGTCGCTTCTGTCGCCTCGACCTCGCCGACCACACGCCCACCGGCCATCACCAGGATGCGGTGGCTGAGCGTGATGAGTTCGTCCAGTTCCTCCGAAACGAGCAGGACCGCGCCGCCCTCGGACGCAAATGCGCCGATGATGCCGTGAATGGCCGCAACCCCACCGAGGTCCACGCCGCGCGTGGGCTGCGAAACGATCAGGAGCCGTGGTTCGGCCGCGATCTCGCGGGCAAAGACCAGCCGCTGCTGGTTGCCGCCCGAAAGGCTCTTGGCCATATCGGCCACCCGGCCATAGCGCACGCTCAGTTTGGCCAGCCGCTCGCGTGCGGCATGCGCCATCGCGATTGGATTGAGAAAGGGGCCCAGGCGGTAGCGGTCATCGCGCTGGCTCGCCGCCATGACGTTGTCTGCGATGCTCGCCGTCTTCGCCAAACCCTCGTTGGCCCGGTCGGGACTGATGAAGCCGATGCCGGCCCGGCGGAAGGCTGCATTGTCGCTGCCGGCGAGGTCCTGGGTTCCCACGGTGATTGTGCCATGCGACGGCGTGCGCAGGCCGGCCAGACACTGAAACAGCTCTTCCTGCCCGTTTCCGGAGACACCGGCCACGCCGACGATCTCGCCGGCTCGAACATCGAGCGCAATGTCGAACAGCGGGTGTGAGCGCGCGAGGGAGGGCGCACTGAGATCCGTGACCGAAAGGAGCGGTTGCTGGTCGCGGGGCGGTGTCGCGGCGGACCGTCCTGCGGTCGGCACGGCGCCGCCTTCGCCGACGATATGGCGCGTCAGCGTGTCGATGTCGGTTTCATCGACGCCGGTCGAGGCCATGACCTCGCCACGCCTGATCACGGTGACGCGATCGGCGAGCGCCATCACCTCGTTGAGCTTGTGACTGATGAAGATGATCGATGTGTCGTCCTCGCGCAGCCGGCGCAGCAGGGCAAAAAGCTGGTCGACCTGTTGCGGAGCCAGAACGGCCGTCGGCTCGTCGAGAATCAGCGCGCGCATGCCACGCCGCAACAGCCTGAAAATCTCCACATACTGGCGCACATGGACGGGCGCGTCGCCCGCCCGCATGTCCCAGTCGATCTCGATATTGGCCTGCTCGGCAAGCGCGTTGCCCTGCTTGCGGGCGCTCTTCCAGTTGACGATGGCCAAGGGGTTTCGGCCATTGCCCACCGGTTCGTCGCCCAGAACGAAGTTCTCCAGGAGGCTCAAATCCGGCGCCAGCATGAAGTCCTGGTGAACCATGCCGATGCCGAGCCCCAGCGCATGCTGGGGATCGCGCAACCGGACCGGTACGTCGTCATGGATGATGGTGCCGCTGTCGGGCCGTTCGAGCCCCTGCAGCAAACGCATGAGCGTCGACTTGCCCGCGCCGTTCTCACCGACGATGGCATGGATTTCGTCCGGTGCGACGCCGAAGGTGATCGAACGATTGGCCTCGACGGCGCCATAGCGCTTTGAGACCGATTGCGCGCCAAGGCGAATGGTCGAGCCGGGATCCGGGGGCTTTGGAGCGCTGTCCACGGTGGCACTCACGCAGGAGAACGGCGGACGCCGGGGAGTACGACGCCCGCCCTATCCCTTCCTGGCTACTGCAGGAACTCGGGATAACCTTGGGTCGAAACATCCCAGACCACGATCGAGCCATCGATGATCTGTGCCTTCAGCTCCTCGACCCGCTCAAGATAGGCAGCCGGAATGCGGTCCCTGGTGTGCACCATGTCCGACAGCGCCACGCCGTTTTCGGCCAGGCCGAAATCGATGACCTCGCCGCCCGGGAACTGGCCGTCGGCATACTGCTCGATCACCGCTTCGACCGCGACATCGACGCGTTTGAGCACAGACGTCAGCACGCTGCCCGGCGCCATCGAATCCTGATCGGTGTCGACGCCGATGGCGTAGTGGCCGGTGGCTCTGGCCGCCTCGATGATGCCGATCCCCGTACCGCCGGCGACCTGATAGACAATGTCGGCGCCCTCATCGAACATGGCGCGCGCCAACTGTTCGCCCTTTGCCGGATCACCGAAGGATTCCGCATAGGCGACCTTGATATCGATGTCCGGATCAATGGCACGCGCGCCCTCGATGTAGCCGGAGATGAACTTGTCGATGCCGGGTGCCTTGACGCCGCCGATGACACCGATGATCGGTTCGGCGTTGATGCCTTCGATGGACGTGTCCGTCGTCACCTGCGCGGCCAGCGCGCCGGCGAGATATGAGCCCTGGTGCTCGGCGAAGACGACCGAGGCGACATTGTCGCCTTCACGCGTCTGGTTCATGATGACCCAGTTGGCGTCTGGATAGTCGGGCGCCAGCTTCTCCATCGCTTCGCCATGGATCCATTCGAGGCTGGCGATCAGCCCGAACCCGCCATCGGCCGCCCGGCGCATGATCTCCTCGCCTTGCGCGACGACGTCCTTGGATTCGATCGTGCGCCCTTCAAGGCCGGTGCTTTCAAGCCCGGCCTCAAAGCCGATATAGGCGGTGTCGTTCCACGACCCGTCGCCGAGCCCGCCCTGCGCGATGATCAGTGCGACCGGCGCGGTCTCCGCCAGGGCGGCGACGGGCGCCATCGCCGTTCCGGCAACGGCGACCGCCATCAATGCTGCATGTATCGATTTCATGTCTCTCCCCTTTTCTGGAACGAGCAAGTCAAATGGTGAAACCACTGTTGGATGCGACCAGCCTGGGACCCTTGCTGGCATCGCGCTGCCCCCGCACAAGATGGGCGTCATAGGTGTAGTAGTCCGCGCGATAGACGGCCTGTACGGCCTCCAGCAATTCGCCGTCCTCCGCATGGCTGATGCGCATGACGACGATCACCGCGTGCGGCGTGTCGATGCCGAGCAGCGCACATTCGTCATCGCTTGCCAGCCGTGCGGTGACGCGCTCGCGCGCTTCGTGGACCGGTAGTCCGGCATCGGCGAAGTGATGGTAGAGCGAAAAGTCCGGCTGTTGTCGCTCGGCGTCGACCGCTGCGTCGAGTGCCTTGACGCGCAGGCAGACCGACACGGGAATGCACGAAAAGTGGATGGCGCACGGTGTTTCATCCACATGGCGCAGCCGGTGAAGCACCATGGCCGGCTCGTTGATGCCGAACTGCCGCTCCTCGGCCTCATGGGCCTTGCGGAACTCGATCAACCTCTGCCGGGTGCGATGACCGTCCATCCGCACCGATTCCGAAAAACTCAGCAACTGTCCGGCTTTGCGGTGCAGCGACCGGCTGGCGACGAAACTGCCCGACCCCTGCCGGCGCGTCACAAGCCCCTGACTGACCAGTTCGGAAATCGCGCGCACCACCGTCCCCCGGCTGACGCCATGTTCGAGGCTGAGCTGTGCCTCGCTGGGCAAGCGGTCGCCGGCCTGCAGGTCGCCGTTGACGATCCGCGCGCGCAGGTCCTCGGCCAAGCGGCGATAGCGTGAGGATGGAGAACCGGGTTGCATCATTGCACGCTAGATTGAACTGGTTGACTAGTCAAATTGGAAGATATGTGAAACTCGGTGGGTGCGCGGGGCGCAATCGCCGCCGCGACCCGAACCGATCGGCAGAAGCTTACCCAGCCGGGCGCCTTGAGTTCGCCTGCCGGTTCGCAACGTTGGCGGAGCGGCGATCCTGCCAGGCGCTGCTGCGTCAGACGATCTCGCCAAACAGGCGTTGATCGACCGAGCGCGGCTTTTGTGCTTCCGCCTCGTCGGTTGCGACAAACGAGGACTTGCCGCCGGCCAGGTCCGCCGGAAGAACCAGAAAACGGACAAATGCCGCATTCGTGCCGCCGTAGTTTTCGCCGACGACGGGCTCATCGCCCGGTTCAAACCATGCGTCTCCAGCCTGGATGCGCCGGACCGTGTCTCCCATCTCGGCGCGCAAGGTGCCTTTGATCAATCGCCGGATGCCTGGGCCGCGGTGACCATGCCTTGGCGTCCGCGCCCCATGCCGGGATTCGATGCGGTCGGCGCGGATCAGAAAAGGGCCGGCCAAGCCAAGATTGGCAGGATGAGAAGCGACGATCTCGACGTCGAGCGCGCGCTCATCTACCGGCGAGGCTTCGAACAGCCATGCCTGCGAGTCGGGAGCGGCAATCACCGAACCCTTCGCAAAGCCACCGTCATCGGGACCGAGAGCGCGGTCTCCGCCATCGGTGGCGATGCGTGCGGACCCGTCCTTCACATAGACGAAAAACACGCGATCATCGTCGATCGGCAGGTCGGTCTGTCCGGATTCGAGGTCATAGACGGTGAGCCGGAAACGGCGTGATGCGCTGTTCATCGATTGGTCACTCCGCATTGGGCCGCGATGATGCGCATCGTCGGGCTGTCGGGTGTCAGGTACTCGTCCAGTATGTTGAAATGGTCGTAGCCGGCCAGCACATGCAGTGATGGTTCCAGGCCATGACCACGCAATGCGTGGTAATAGCGGAAGGATTGGTCCACGAATTGGTTGGGCTCGCGCGCGCCGGCCAGGATCGCGATTTCGGGGCGCAGAACCGGCTGACGTTGCTCCACATTGTGTCGCGCCGCAATCGCGGCATCGAGGTTGAGATCGGCGTTCACACTGGTGCCGATTGCCGGCGTGGGATCGTATATGCCCGATGTCAGAACAGCGCCGGTCAGCCCGATGGACGATGCATCAGCAAACGGATGCGCCATGATCGACGCGGTCAGATGCGCGCCCGCTGAATGTCCCGAGATCGTCAGCCGTTCCGGATCGCCGCCATGGCGGCCGATGTTTCGCGCCACCCATTCAAAGCCGGCAATCGCCGAGCCGACCACGCCATCCAGCGTCGAGGCCGGACACAGCTCATAGTTCATGATGACCGTCGTGATGCCAAGTGGAACCAGCGCCCCGGCTATGAACGCGAAGTTCGCCTTGTCCTGCGCACGCCAGTAGCCGCCGTGGAAAAACACGTGCACCGGCGCGTCCGGGCCCTGCGCGGGATAGATGTCGAGCTTGTGCAGCGGATGCTCGCCGAAAGCGATGTCGGATTGACATGCCAGATCGCATCGGGCGGCCGCATTGGCCGGCTCGCGCCGTGCCCTGGACTGAGCGAAATCGGGAAACGCATGCTGCGGATTGTAGTGGAACTCGTGCTCGTTGGGCGTGAGCGACGCCCATATTGGTTGCGATGCGGTCATCGGGTCCCCGGAGGCAGTTGGACATGAACTCAGGCATTCTAGACGACCGTCGCGGCTCATTGGAAGTGGGTTCTTGCAATATGGTTGGGAATGGTTCACTAATGGCGCGGATTTGGTGCACCATTGCGGAGTGTTTGGGTTCGCATGCCGCCAGGCCCATGGATTTGCCTCTCGGCCGGGATGATTGAGTGAAGATCGCCGCCATCGATTTCGTTGCATTGAGCGCGCCGCTGGCGGACGGCAAGGCCTATGGCATGTCCAAAGCCCTGGCGACGGGCCGCCAATCGACACTTGTCGTGCTGACTCTGGAGGATGGAACGCTTGGCCATGGCGAGGCTTGGGGCCCGCCGGCGTTCAATCAGGCGTATCTGTCGCTGCTCACGGACTATCTTGTCGGTGCGAGCGTCTTCGATGTCGAGCATGTCTACGACTGGGTGCTTGCGCGACACTACCATTTCGGCCTGCAGAACCCGATGATGTCCGCAATCTCGGGCATTGACATTGCCGCCAAGGATGCCGCCGGCAAACTGCTCGGCGTGCCGGTCTGCCGGCTGATCGGAGGTCGCAATCTGGATGCCGTGCCGATCTATGCGTCAGGCGGCTACCTGACCGAAACTCCGGACGAGGACTACCAGCCGCAGATTGAACAGATGGCCCGCGACGGTCACCGCGCCGTCAAGATCAAGATCGGCGTGTCGCCGGCCAGTGACGAGCGGCGGCTCGCGCTGGCGCGCCGGATCCTCGGCGACGCGGTTGAAATACTGGTCGACATCAACACCAACTACACATTCGATGTCGCGCGTGAGGCCATCGAGCGCATGCGCCCGTATCGACCCCATTGGATCGAGGAACCGCTTGCGCCGCGCGACCATGCTGGTCTGGCGCGGCTTCACGCAGTCGCCGGCGTCCCGCTCGCCACCGGAGAGGCGCTCTACACGGTCCATGATTTCAAGCCGCTGGCCGATGCCGGGTCCGCCGACGTTCTTCAGCCGGACCTGACGCTCTGTGGAGGTTTCTGGCAGGGTCGCAAGATTGCCGAACTGGCTCATGCAAATGCGCTGCGCGTGTCGCCCCATGTCTGGGGCGGTGCGGTGGGGCTCGCCGCTGCGCTGCACTTTGTATCGGCGCTGTCGGTGTACCCGCATTCCGACAACGTGCCCAAGCCCGTGCTGCTCGAATACGACCTCGGCGAGAACCCGCTGCGCAGCAACCTGCTCAAGCACCCGCTTGCGCCGGTGGACGGCGCGATTCCGGTTCCGGAAGGGCCCGGTCTCGGCATTGAGATCGATCCCGAAGCGGTGGACCACTATGCCCAGCGCTGACCTTGCGCCTGCGGGAGGCGCGCTGCTCGAGGTGCGTGACCTGCGCACGCATTTCCATACCGAAGCCGGTGTGATCCGCGCCGTCGATGGCGTCACGTTAAGTGTCCGCGAGGGCGAGACGTTGGCGATCGTTGGAGAATCGGGATCCGGCAAGTCCGTCACCGGACTGACCGTTATGCGGCTTCTCGGGCGGACGCCCGCCCGCATTGTCGGCGGCTCGATTTCGTTCCGGGGCAGGGACGGTCAGCAGCGTGACCTGCTCAACATTGACGAGCGGTCCATGCAGGAGATCCGCGGCAACGAGATCGCGATGATCTTCCAGGACCCGATGTCCAGCCTCAATCCGGTGTTCACCATCGGCGAGCAAATCGCCGAGTCGGTGCGTTTTCATCTGGGCAAGGACCGCCGTGCCGCGCTGGCGCTGGCCAAAGAACTGCTTGGCCAGGTCGGCATTTCCGATCCCGAGCGCCGCGTGCGGGCCTATCCCCATGAACTGTCCGGCGGCATGCGGCAGCGGGCGATGATCGCGCTGGCGCTCGCGTGCGATCCGCGCTTGTTGATCGCCGACGAGCCGACCACGGCGCTCGACGTCACCATCCAGGCGCAGATCGTCGAACTCCTGCGACAGCTTCAGCGCGAGCGCAACATGGCCATGATCTTCGTCACCCACGACCTCAAGCTGGTCGGGGAGGTCGCCGACCGGGTGGCGGTGATGTACGCAAGCCGCGTGGTAGAGGAAGGCGACGTCGCCGACGTGCTGGAACGTCCGCGCCATCCGTACACCAAGGCTCTGATCGCTTGCATCCCTCAGCGCGACTATGCCGGCGCTGGCAAGCAGGTGCTGCACCCCATTCCCGGCACGCTGCCCGACCCTCTCGTTCACATGCAGGGCTGCGCGTTCCATCCGCGGTGCGGCTACGCACAGGAGCCTTGTCAGAACACGCCGCAATCGTTGCGACCAACCGGACCAAGGCACATGAGTGCTTGCATGCGCCTTGACGAGATCACGCTGTGAGCGCGGCCCCCGTCATGGAAGCCGCCGATGAGCCGCTCGTTTCAGCGCATGGCCTGACCAAGCATTTTCCGATCGGTCGCTCCTTGTTGCCCTCTGGCCGGAGTGCCGTGCGGGCTGTCGAGAGCGTCGATCTGGAGATCGCGCCGGCCGAAGTTGTCGGTGTGGTGGGCGAGTCGGGTTCGGGCAAGTCGACGCTCGGGCGGCTGATGCTGCGCCTGCTTGAAGCGACCGACGGCAGTGTCGTCTTCGACGGCCAGGATCTGGGGGCGCTTGACGCCGGCGCGTTACGCCGATTCCGCCGCAACTTCCAGATGATCTTTCAGGATCCGATCTCGTCGCTCAATGCACGGATGACGGTGGGTGGCATCCTGACCGAGCCGTTGCGGCTGCATGGGGGCCTGGCGCAGCGCGAGGCCGAAGATGCAGCGGTCAAGCTGCTTGAGCAGGTTGGCCTGTCGGCGGGCGCCATGTCGCGCTACCCGCGATCGTTCTCGGGCGGGCAGGGCCAGCGCATTGCCATTGCGCGCGCCTTGGCGTCGTCGCCGAAGTTCATCGTCGCCGACGAACCGGTGTCAGCGCTTGATGTTTCGGTGCAGGCCGACGTCGTCAATCTGCTGCGCTCGCTGCAGCAGGATCTGGCTTTGGCCCTCCTGTTCATCAGCCACGATCTTTCGGTAGTCGAGGTCATCGCCGACCGCGTCGTGGTTCTGTACCTGGGCCGCGTCATGGAGATCGCGCCGACCGAAGCGCTCTACCGCCGGCCGGCGCATCCATACACAGCCGCGCTCCTGCAGGCCGTGCCGGGCGCCGTGCCACCCGAAAACCGGGTCGTTCTGAAGGGCGAGATTCCAAGCCCTGCCGCACCACCATCGGGCTGCGTATTCCGTACCCGCTGCCCCTTTGCCATCAGTGAATGCGCGACGTCCGTGCCGCCGCTGCGCCAAACCGCTCCGAACCAGTTCAAGGCCTGTATTCGTGATGACATCAGTCTCTGAAAGGCGCCCGGATCGCATACTGGTGCTCGGCGGACGCGGGTTCGTTGGAGCAGCGGTCACGCGCCGGCTGATCGCCTCGGGTCGCCGTCCGCATCTGTTCGGCCCGCCGATGGACGATGACCTGCTGGCCGATGTCGCCGGCCGCTTCGACGAAACCCACGGCGGTGTCGAGGATCGCGACGCCATTGTGCGGGCCATCTCGGCATCGGGCGCACAGGCGATTGTAACAACCGCCGCCCACAGCGTGGGCCGGTCCGGCCTCATGCGCTCGGGCGATGCAGAGTCCGACCGAGCGCTTGCGGTCAACGTCCTGGGATTTCGCAACACGCTGGAGGCGGCCCGGCAAGCCGGTCTCGAGCGGGTGGTCTGGACCAGCTCGACGGTGGTTTACGGCGATGCAGCCACTTACGATGGCGGCCGCGTTGACGAAGATGCGCCGCGTCGCCCTTTGACCTTCTACGGCCTGACCAAGCAGCTTGCCGAAGACGTTGCGGCCTACATGCGTAATCGCCACGGGGTGCACGTGGTCGGCCTTCGGCTGCCGCTCGTGCTGGGCCGGGGACTTTGGTATCAGGGCGCAGCATCGGCGATTGCCGCACTGATCACCGCGGCCGGCAAGGCCGAGCGCCATCGCGCCGCCTTCCACGATGCCCCGATCGACCTGATGCATGTCGACGATGTGGCAGAGGCGATGCTGGTCGCGCTCGACAGCCCCGGCAAGGCCGATGCCGTCTACAACATCAACGGCTTCACGGCGGCAATGACCGAGTTCTGCGCCGAACTGCGCCGTCGCTTTCCCGATGCCGATCTGGGCATCGACGTGCGGCCACCGCCGCTGTCGTTCCCGTTGATCGACGACGGCCGTTTCCGCCAGCGTTTCGGGTTCCGTCCCGCCAAGGGTCTTGGCGGCGTCATCGAAACCATGCTGCCCAAGGAAGCCATCCATGTTTGAGAAAAGACTTGCCGAACTGGGCCTGCAACTGCCTCCGGCCGCCGAGCCATCGTTCAACTACGTCCCCGTCACCGTGCACAACGGCGTGGCCTATGTGAGCGGTCAGTTGCCCAAGGTCGACGGCGCGGTGCGCGTCACGGGCAAGGTCGGCGCCGATGTCGATCTGGAAACGGCGCAGGAGCAGGCCCGCATCTGCATCATGCAGGGCCTGGCCTGTCTCAAACAGGCGCTTGGATCGCTGGACCGGATCGAGCGCGTCCTCAAGATCAACGGCTACGTGGCGTCCGCGCCGGGCTTCAACGGCCAGCCCAAGGTGCTCGATGCCGCATCCGATCTTGTCGGCGATGTGTTTGGCGACGTGGGTCGCCACGCGCGGGCGGCTGTCGGCGTGGCCGAACTGCCCCGCAACGCTGCCATTGAAATCGAGATGACCGTCGCAGTGCGCGACTAGATCGCTTTGTCCGCCGTGCGCATCTGCCACCTGCGCGCAGCACTCCGGTTCGCCGGAAAGACGTCCGGAAAGGTGGCGACCATATTGGAGGGGTTTCATGCCGGTACATTCAAAGTCCACAACAGCAATAGTTGCGCGCTCAAGGCGCAGCCTGATCACAATGGCATCGGTTGCCGCAATGGCACTGTCTGCAACGGTTTCGGCCCAGGCCGAACTCTACGGTTCTGTTCCCGAAAGCCCGCAATCAGGCGGCACGCTTAACGTCGGTATGCTGGTCGAGCCACCAGCGCTTGACCCGTTCCACCAGGCCGCCGACGCGCGCATCCGTGTCACGGTCCTCATGTATCAGGGGCTCTTCTATGAGGGTGCCGACGGTGAGGCCAAGCCGCTGCTCGCCGAGAGCTATGAGGTCTCCGAAGACGGGCTCGAATACACGTTCCGTCTGCGTGAGGGCGTGACCTTTCACGCCGGTGGTGAAATGACGGCCGAGGATGTCGCCTACAGCTACAACTACATCCGCGATGCCGAAAACGGATCGCCGGGCGCACGCGACTTCGCGATCATCCAATCCGTCGAGGTCGTCGATCCGCTGACGGTGAAGATGACGCTGTCGGAGCCCAACGCCGCTCTGCCGATGACGCTCGGCAACAAGTACGGCGCCGTAATCCCGGCAGGCTACTTTGACGATGAGAACGCGCGCACCAGGATGAACTCGCAAAGCGTTGGCACCGGCCCGTTCAAGCTGGTCGAGTTCAATCCCAACCAGAACCTGCTCATGGCCCGCCACGACGAATACTGGGAGGATGGCGCGCCCTATCTCGACGAGGTCAACTTCGCGTTCCTGCCCAACAGCGCCTCCATGTTGGTCGCGCTGCGCAACAACCGGATCGATGTCGTCAATCTGAGCCGCCCGCAGGACGTCGCGCAGGTCGAGGGTATCGAGGGTCTTGAGATCGAGCGGTTCGCTTCGCTCAACCAGAAGACCATTGACCTGGGCGCGGAAACGGAGCCGCTCGACGATGTGCGGGTGCGCCAGGCGATTTCGCTGGCAGTCGACAAGGACGAGATCATGCAGACCGCCATCGGCGGCTACGGTTCGGTCGTCACGACGATCGTGGCCGGCATGGAGGATCGCTGGGGGGTTCCGGCGGCCGAACTGCCCAATCAGTCGCGTGACATCGAGCGGGCCCGCGCCCTGATGGCCGAGGCCGGTCTGGGCGATGGGGTCGAGATCACGCTGACCACGATCAACGGCTATGACTGGATGGATCCGGCAGCGGTGACGCTCAAGGAACAGCTCGATGAGATCGGGATCGATCTTCAGATCCAGCGCGTCGATCTCGGTGTCTGGATCGACAACTTCCGCTCGCGTCAGATGGGGTTCACGTTCAACGACTGGGCAACGCAGCCTGATCCGCATCTTTTGTTCTACCGCCACTTCCACATGCAGCCCGGCGGCGCCGATTTCCGGAACTGGAACAACGAGGAAGCAAGCGCACTGCTGGCGTCAGGTCGTTCGGAAAGCGATTTCGATGCCCGACGGGAAATCTACTCGGATTTCCAGAAGGTTCTTGCTGAAACGGTGCCAACCATCATGATGTTCTCGTCGGACCACATCGTGGTGCGCAACGAGAAGGTGATGAACTACAACCAGCACCCGACTGGCTGGCACTACGGCATCGCCAGGGCCTACATTTCAGAGTAACGGCCGAGCAACGCTTCAGTCCGGCGGTTTTGCCGCCGGGCTCCACGCGTTGCCGTCGCCCATGGACAACGCGATGGCGATCTATCTTCTCAAGAGGCTTGGCGCTTCGGCATTGACGGCGCTGCTGGCGACCTTCCTGATTTTCCTTCTGGTCCGCATGGTGCCGGGCGACGTCGTCGCACAGATGATGGGTCAGGCCGGCGGTCCCGAATCCGAGGCCGCGCTCCGCGCATTCTTCGGCCTCGATGAGCCGATGCACGTTCAGTACCTGACGTGGCTTGCAAACGCGCTCCAGGGGGATTTGGGCGTCAGCTGGACACGCGGCATGCCGGTTTCCGATCTGGTCGTGTCGTCCTTTGGGGTGACACTGCAATTGGGGCTGGTCACGCTGGCCGTGGCAACCGTCATCGGCGTGCCGCTCGGCATTGTCGCCGGCATCTTCGAGGGCAAGCCGATCGACACCGCCATTCAGGCCTTCAACGTGGTTGGCCTGTCCGCGCCGGTCTTCTGGGTCGGGCTCATCCTGCTTGTGGTCGTATCGAGCCTTTTCGCTTGGTCGCCGCCTTTGCGGTTCGTGCCGCCAACCCAATCGCTGTCGGACAACATGGCGATCCTGATCCTGCCGGTCCTGAGCCTGGCTTTGTTGCAGGTGGCAGCCTACAGCCAGTTCGTCCGCCAGAATGTCGTCTCGGCGCTTCAGCAGCAGTATGTCAGAACCGCGGTCGCCAAGGGGATGCCGACGCGCATCGTCTTCTTCAAACACATCCTGCGCAACGTGACGATTCCCATCGTCACGTTCATGGGTCTGATCCTCATTCAGATTCTGGGCGGCGTTGTCATCATCGAGTCGCTGTTTGCGCTTCCCGGATTGGGCCGCCTGCTGCTCTCGGCGATTGAGACGCGCGACTATCCGGTCGTTCAGGGCGCTCTGCTGCTGGTGGTCCTTGTCGCCATGGTGATCAATCTGATCGTCGACATTGCCTATCACGCCATCGACCCCCGTCTGCGGGTCTCCTGAGCCGACCATGACCGACACAGCCAAACCCACTCCAAACTCCGGCAGGTTCTCGTGGACTGCGCGCATGGCACGGCACGAACCGGCGATGGCGGCCGGCATCGTCATCATCGCCGCGCTTGTCATCATCGCACTGGCGCCGGGCCTTTTTGCATGGCAGTCGCCGTTTTCGATCAACGCGGCAAACGCACTTCAACCTCCTTCGGCGCAGCATTGGTTCGGCACCGACGATGTCGGCCGCGACATCTATGCGCGCGTGATCCACGGCGCGCGTGTCACGCTTTCAATCTGTGCCGGCTCGCTGCTGATCTCGGCAATACTCGGCGGCGTGCTGGGACTGGTTTCGGGGTACTTTGGCGGCATTGTCGATCAGGTACTCGGCCGCCTCGTCGATGTGATGCTGTCGTTTCCGCCAATCATCCTCGGCATCATCATCACGGGCATTCTCGGTCCGGAGATGGTCAATCTGGTCTTGGCCCTGTCGATCGTCTACATGCCTGTCTTCTTCCGCATCGCGCGGGCCGGAGCGATGAGCGAGGCCAATCTGCCCTATGTCGAGGCAGCGCGCAGCGTCGGCCTGCGCGACGTGACCATCCTGCGGCGGCATGTTGCGCGCAACGTCATGCCGCTCATGCTGACGCAGTACATGATCCTGTTTCCGCTGATCCTGCAGATACAGGCGGCGCTTGGGTTTCTGGGATTGGGTGTCCAGCCGCCCATGCCCGATTGGGGCGCGATCCTCGAACAGGGAAAAAACTACATCCTGTTCGCGCCGTGGATATCGATTTTCCCCGGACTGGCCGTCCTGATCACCTCACTGGCACTCATGCTGGTCGGCCGGTCGCTGCAACGCCGGATGCACGCCCAATGACAGCCGTTCGCTACAGGCGGAAGGCGCTGGCGCGCCGATCAGCTCGAACTGGCGGTGGCCAGCGTGTGTATCAGGTAGGTGCGGATCGACTCGCGCGCCGTTGCGGCATCACCCGCTTTCAGCGCATCGACGATCTTGGCGTTGTCGCGATAGGCCGCCTCGCGCACGGCAGCGACCGGATTTGGATGGCCGCCCGGCCGGCCCCATTGCGCGCGCCTGCGCGACGCCACGATCTGCTCGAACACAAACGTCATGAACCGGTTGCGCGCCGCGCGCACGATCGCAAGATGCAGGCAGTACTTGGCTTCCTTGAACTCACGCCAGCTGCGCGCCGCATTCATCTCCGCCAGGTAGGCGTCCATCAAAGCGATATCGTCCTGGGTCGCGCGTTCGACAACCAGGTCGGGGATGTCGGGCTCGAACAGCAAACGCGCTTCAAGCAACTCGGCCAGGCTGAACTCCAGCGCCGGCGCGTCCGTTTCACCGCTCTTGCGCGCAACGAACGTGCCGCGCCCGACATGGCGCTCGATCAGCCCCTCATCGGCAAGCTGGCCCATCGTCTTGCGAATCGTGTTGCGCGCAGTGCCGAAATGCTCGGCGAGCGCCCGCTCGGTAGGCAGGCGTCCATCGTCGCCGAACGTGCCGGTGACAATGGCATCTTTCAGCTTGGCGTAGATTCGCTGGCGTTCGGCATCAGACCGCGCTCTCTCGCCATGGGCGGTCAGAAAGCTCGTATTGGTTGGGTCGATTGTGTTGATTTGGTTGCTCATGGGCGCTGGGCGTTTGTCTCAGGGCGCGCCATCAATACACAAGTTTCCAGCCGGTTACAAACATGCGCGCGGCTTGTTTGTCGCGATCTGGCGCGCGCTGCGGCACGATTTGTCGCAATTGGTCCAAAATGGGCGCCGAACGCAGCCCTGTCCCTTACCACGGAGTAAAACTGATGCCGCAATCCGGTGGCCAGATTGTCGTCGACGCGCTGCGCGCCAATTCGATTGATCGGGTGTTCAGCGTGCCTGGCGAGAGCTTCCTGCCTGTGCTGGATGCTCTGGTCGATGCGCCGTCGATCGATCTCGTCGTCGCGCGTCAAGAAGGGGGCGCGGCAATGATGGCGGAGGCATATGGCAAGCTGACCGGAAAGCCCGGCATCTGCCTTGTCACGCGCGGACCCGGTGCCGCCAACGCCTATGCCGGCATTCATGTCGCCGCGCAGGACTCGACGCCGATGATCATGCTCGTCGGGCTCATCGAACGCGGATTTGAGGGTCGAGAAGCGTTTCAGGAAATCGATGTCAAGGCGATGTTCGGCGATCAGGTCAAATGGGCGGCCACCGTCAACCAGACCGAGCGGTTGCCCGAGATGATGGCGCGCGCCTTCTCCAACGCGGTTTCGGGCCGTCCGGGCCCGGTGGTTTTGGGCTTGCCCGAAGACGTGCTGTCGGCAACGGTCGATGCGCCGCCGGCGCTGCCGGCCGTTGTTGCGCGCGCTTCCGTGATGGCGGCCGATCTCCAAGCGTTGGGCGAACGGCTTGCTGCCGCCGAGCGCCCGCTGGTGATCGTTGGCGGACAGGGCTGGACCGGGGTCGACTGCGACCGGCTGGTCGCCCTTTCCGAACGCTGGAACCTTCCGGTTGCCTGCGCCTTTCGCTGCCAGGACCGGTTTCCCAACGAACATGCCAACTATGCAGGCGACGCGGGCCTTGGCATCAACCCCGCACTTGCCGAACGCATACGCAAAGCGGATCTGATCGTGGCGCTCGGCGCAAGACTGGGCGATTGCACAACGTCGTCCTACACTCTGCTCGACATCCCTTATCCGCGCCAGGCGCTTGTCCACATCCATCCCGACCCCGAGGAGTTGGGCCGCGTCTACCGTCCTGACATGGCGATCAACGCCGGACCATCGGCGTTTCTCGTCGCGGCCGAAACGCTGAATCCGCCGAACGATGTGCGCTGGTCGCAATGGACCGCCGACGCCAATGCGAGCTATCGCGCCTGGTCCGATCAGGTCACGACACTGCCCGGCGATTTCAATCTTGGCGATGCGGTCATCGGATTGCGCGATCTGTTGCCGGACAACGCGGTCATCACCAACGGCGCGGGGAACTACTCTGTGTGGGTGCATCGATACTACCGGCACCGCCGGTTGGGCACGCAGCTCGCCCCGACCTCGGGTTCGATGGGCTACGGATTGCCGGCGGCGGTCACCGCCGCGTTGCACGAACCCGAGTGCCCGGTCGTCTGTTTTGCCGGCGACGGCTGTCTCCAGATGACGATCCAGGAACTTGCGACGATTGCCGAACACCGGCTCAAGGTGATCATCGTCGTCGTCAACAATGCCATGTACGCTACCATACGTATGCACCAGGAAAAGCACTATCCGGGCAGGGTGTCCGGCACCGATCTCGTCAACCCCGACTTTGTCGCGCTCGCCAATGCCTACGGGCTCAAGAGCGAGCACGTGGAGCGCACGGCCGACTTCGCGCCGGCTGTCGAGCGTGCGCTGGCTGCGGATGCCGCAACGCTCATCGAAGTCCGGCCCGACCCGCGCATCCTCACGCCCGTCAAGGTTCTCGATTAGGACCGGGCAGGAGCGCTACGCCCCGGGCGCGACCAGATCGTCGAACGACGAGTACTGCGTGCTGTAGAGGCTGGCATAGAGGCCGCCCAGCGCGATCAGTTCGTCATGGCTGCCCTGTTCGAGCAGGCGGCCGTCACGCAGCACGATGATCCGGTCGGCATTGCGGATCGTCGCCAACCGGTGCGCGATGATGATTCCCGTGCGGCCTTCGATCACCGTTTCCAGCGCCTTCTGGATCTGCATCTCCGTGTGGCTGTCCACGCTCGCCGTTGCTTCGTCGAGCACAAGGATGCGTGCGTCCGCGACAAGCGCGCGTGCAAAGCTCAGCAACTGCCGCTGGCCGAGCGACAGCGTGCCGCCGCGCTCGCCGAGCATGGTCTCGTACCCATCGGGAAGGGCGGCGATGAAGTCATGCGCGCCAACGGCCTTGGCGGCCGCCACCACGTCGTCTTCGGTGGCGCCTTCCTTGTTGTAGCGGATGTTCTCAAGCACCGTGCCGGTGAACAGGAACGGCTCCTGCAGCACCATCGCAATGTGCCGGCCAAGCGAATGCTGCGTGACGTCGCGGACGTCCCGGCCACTGACCATCACCGACCCGCCCTGCACGTCGTAGAACCGGTGGATCAGTGCCATCGCGCTTGATTTGCCCGAACCGGTCGGTCCGACCAGCGCAACCGTTTCTCCCGGTTCGACGCGGAATGAAATGTCCTTGAGAACCGGGATGTCCGGCTCGTAGCCGAACGCGACGCTGCGGAACTCGACGGAGCCGTCGCCGGTCGCGTCCAGTTCGGCCGCGTCGGCCCGGTCCTTGACCGTGACCTCGACATCGAGCACTTCGGTCAGCCTTTGGCCCGACGCCATGGCGCGCTGCATCACCGAGTATTGGATGGTCAGCGAGCGGATCGGGT
>CAZSFA010000036.1:0-22324 GCA_964606055.1 uncultured Oceaniradius sp.
TGCCGCTGTTCGTGACGGCCGTGAAGATCCAGTCATCGACCGGCGGAAACCTGCGCGAAATCCTCGACGGTCTGTCCCATGTCATCCGCGAGCGGGCCAAGATGCGCCGCAAGATCAAGGCCATTTCCGTTGAAGGCCGCATGTCGGCCTACATCCTCAGCGCGGTGCCGTTCTTTCTGGTCAGCGCGCTCGCCGTGCTGGTGCCGAGCTACTACGGCGAGGTGATCGATGTTCCGCTGACCTGGTATCTGAGCGCGGCCTGCGCGTTCTGGATGCTCGTCGGCAATGTCGTCCTGTTCCGCCTGGCGGACATCAAGCCATGACGAAAGGCGCGCGATCATGACCACCATGCTCGTCTACGCGGCCGCCGCAGTCATGTTCGCCGCGCTGATGGCCGCCTATCTGGGTGCCGAAAAGCTGGTGCGCGGCCGCAACGGTCGCGCCGATGTCAAGCGCCGCATGGCGATCGAGCCCGTCGGCGGCCACGAGGCGTTGCCCGAGCGCAAGGACCGCAAGCCCGGCTCGGAGATCGCCGGCAACGCCGCACGGCGCGCCGCCGATTTTTATGCTTCGACGGACCCCGACAACGTCATGCGCCTGCGGCAGATCCTGATTCGCGCCGGCTATATGAGCCCCGATGCGGTCGGCCGCTATGTGCTTGCGCGCATCGTCGGCGTCGTCGGCGGAATCGTCATCGCCGTCGCCGTTCTGTGGTTCTTCGCGCTGTCGCCACTGACCACGAACGGGCTGATGGTCGGCGGCATGTTCGTGCTCGCCGGCTATCTTGGGCCGACCTTCGTCATCATGCGCCGCACCTCGCAACTGCAGTTGCAATACCGCTCCGGCTTTCCCGATTTCATGGACCTGATGATCGTGTGCGCCGATGCCGGCCTCAGCCTGGAAGCGTCGATCGAGCGCGTCTCGCGCGAAATCGCCACGACCTACCCGGCGCTGAGCCAGAACCTGGTTCTGGTGTCGCTGGAACTGCGCGCCGGCCGGCCGATCGACGAGACGCTCAAGGCGCTGGGCGACCGGCTGGGACTGGAGGAGGTGCGCGCCTTTGCGATGTTGCTCAAGCAATCCAAGGAGTTGGGCACCTCGCTTTCGGGCACGCTGAAGGTGTTCTCCGACGAGATGCGCCACAAACGCATGTCGGCCGCCGAGGAAAAGGCCCACGCGCTGCCCGCCAAGATGACCATCCCGGTGACGATGTGCATCCTGCCCGTGGTCCTGATGATGGCGATCATCCCGACCATCGTGCGCTATTCGATGTGAGTGCACCGCGCCGGCCGCCGATCGGGCTGTCGTTCGTTAACCCCGTTTCCAAACCGCAGTTTTACGCGAACGTGCCAAAATGGCGCCAACGATCTGGAAAACCAGACGAAAAGCAGGGATGCGGACGATGACCAAACGCGTGAGGCGGCTGACCTTGGCCGCCGTGACGGCGCTTGTTCTGGCCGGTTGCCAGACCACCGCCGAAATCGACACCGCCGGTACGGCCCGTGACCTGGCGGAGCTTTCCACCGAAAGGCGCGTCGATCTGGCCGCCGCGCATTTCGAGGCAGGCAACTTCGGCCTGGCCGAAAAGCACTTCCGCCTGTCGGTCGAGGAAAAGCCGCAGGACGCCGCGGCCTGGCTCGGGCTTGCCGCCGCCTATGACCAGCTTGGCCGGTTCGATCTTGCCGACCGCGCCTACCATGAACTGATCCGGCTTGAGGGACGCAAGGCGTCGATCCTCAACAACCAGGGCTATTCGATGATCCTGCGCGGTCAGATGAAGGACGCGCGCAAGCTGATCGCCGAAGCGCGTCGCATGGCGCCCGACAACACGATCATCGAAGGCAACTGGAAACTGGTCACCGCCGGCTGAGCGGTCTGTCCGGCGGCGTGGTCTACTCGGCGGGCTGGACGAGCGGGGATGCGTGTTCGGCGGCTGCGCGGATCGCAATCAGCGCAAACAGGCCCACCAGCAGCGCAGGCACAACGTTCAGACCGGTGCTGATCATCCACAACAGCCCCATCGGCAAGACGAACAGGACGGCCATCACGGTCTTCTCGTAGGCCATGAAACCGTCTGTCATGCCGCGTTTCGCAAGGAATGCGGCGGCGGGCGCAAGCAGGAACAGATCGTAGTTCAGGCCGAACGGAGTGACGATCAGCGCGCCGGTGATCAGGAGCGCGGCGCGCGTCTCATGCGCCACGCCGCTGCGCGGGAGCCAGCAGCGGATCACGATTGCTGCAACGCCAAGCGCGATCGCCCAATGGACGGCCATCGCGGCCTGGTCGGCCATGCCGGCGACACGCAGCGCCGCATAGACCGAGATCATCTTCTCCCACCCGACATGGCCAAGCCGCAGCGTTTCCATCGCATAGGCGCCTTGCGCGGCAAAGGCCGACCAGACCTCGACGCCGAACAGCGCCGCCGATCCGAGCACCAGCGCGCCAAGCGTCGCAGCGGCGCTGGCGATGGCCCGCCATTGCCCGGCGGCCAGCAGCGCGAACGGCACCAGAAGGCCCAGTTGCGGCTTGAACGTCAAAAGCCCCAGCAGGACACCCGCCAGTACGGGGCGTGTCGGCAGCGCATGGAGCGCGCCGCCAAGAAGCGCCGCGCTCAGAAAGGCGTTCTGGCCGTGTGCGAGATTGAGAAACGCGACCGGGAAGATCAGCGCCAGCAGGACCGCTTCGCGCGGCCGTCCCGTGATGAGCGACAGGACAAGGCCCGTCGCGGCAAAGCTGCCGACCGACCACACCCACATCGCCGCATGGAACGGCAACGCGCCCAGCGGCATCAGATAGGCCAGATAGTGGGGCGGGTAGAAGAAGGCGAAGAACCCCGCATCGGGAAACAGCGCCATCTGGACCGGCTCGAACAGCGCCCGGTCGTAGGGCACCAGCGGCCGGCCGGCGAGCGCTTCGCGGGCAGCGACCCAGTATGAGACGAAATCGCTGCCGAACGGCGCGCCATTGGGCAGTGCGCCGCCATTGGCCGTCAGGACCGACGCCGTCGCCGCCGTGATCAACACCATCATGGCGAGTGGATAGACCACAAGCCGCCGGTGGGTCAGCCAATCGCCATCGCTCAACTGCGCACGCAATCCGGTCATGCCCGTCACCCTTCAAACTTCGCCCCCAAGGTCTAGTGGGGCGCGCTGAACACGCGGTTAACCGACCGTTGCCACCCACGGACGCTTGCGCACACCGCCATCTGCCGGTAATGCGCCCGCAACTGGGGAGTGAGGGCAGATGGCTGACAGCCGCAACGGCGTCACGCGGCCAAGCGTGGACGACATTTGCGCGCCGGGGTTTTCGACGCCTTGGGACGCCCCGATGGTGCCGCCGTTTCCATTCACGTTCCGCAATGCGTCGATCCTGACGCTGTTCTACCGGACCGACCCCGAAGCGGCCGCCTTCCTGTTGCCGCCGCCGCTCGAGCCGACCTCCGACATCGTCGCCATCCACATCTACGACATGACCGACACCGACTGGCTGGGCCCCTATGCCGAAGCCAACGTGATGGTCGGCGCAAAACTCGGCGAGCGGGCCAACGGGGCCTATTCGCCCTACCTGTTCCTGAGTTCGGATGTCGGCGTCGCCCATGGCCGGGAAATGCACGGCCAGCCCAAGAAGCTCGCCGAGCCCCGGCTCGACATGCGCGGTGATCTCATCGTCGGCACGGTCGCGCGCAACAGCATCGACGTGATCACGGCGACGATGCCTTACAAGCAGCGCAGGTGCGACCCGGGCGAAATCGCCCAACACTATGATTTTGCGACCAATATCAATCTCAAGGCCGTCGACCATATCGATGGCCGTCCGGCGATCCGCCAGCTGACCGCGCGCAGGTTGACCGATGTCGTCGTCCATGAATGCTGGTCGGGACCGTGCACGGTCGAGTTGCGCCCCAACGCGCAGGCGCCCGTCTTCCGGCTGCCGGTGATCGAGCCGCTGACCGGCTATTTCTGGCGCGCCGACTTCACCCTTGTGGCCGGCGAGATCGTCCACGACTATCTGGCGGAGGCGCGTTGAATGCTCCGCTGCGTGGTCACCGACTACAACTTTCCAGACCTGCGAGCCGAGCGCGAGGCGGCCGAACGAAACGGCGCCGAGTTCCATGCCCATCAGAGCGTGACGGCGGCCGATGTGACCGCGGTCGTCGGCGATGCCAATGTGGCGGTGGTCCAGTTCGCGCCCTTCGACGCGATGGCGGTCGATGCGCTGGCGCCCGATGCGACGATCATTCGCTACGGCGTGGGCTTTGACAACATCGACCTGCACGCGGCGCGGGAAGCCGGCGTCAAGGTCGGCTACGTGCCCGACTATTGCGTCGACGAGGTCGCCGAGCACACCGTCGCCGCCATCCTGACGCTGTTGCGCAAGCTGCCGGTGCTCGATCGCTCGGTGCGGTCGGGTGCATGGGATCCGGTGGCCGTCGCGCGCCCGATCAAGCCGTTCGCCGACACCACGATCGGCTTTTTCGGCTTCGGCCAGATCGGCCGCGCCGTGTGGTACCGGCTGCGCGGCTTCGGCTTTTCGGGACTGGTGTCCGATCCGGCGCTCGATCCGCAGGCGGCGGGGCGCCTGGGCCTTGAACTGACCGACGCCGAGGCGGTGTTCGCCAAGTCCGATGCGATCACCCTGCACGCGCCGGCGACCGAGGCGACGATCGGCTTCGTCAACGCCGAACGGATGGAACTGATGCAGCGCCACGCGGTCATCGTGAACACCGCGCGCGGGCCGTTGATCGACGAGACCGATCTTGCCGACGCGCTCTACAACGGCACCATCGGCGGCGCGGCGCTCGATGTGTTCGAGAGCGAACCGTTGCCGGTCGGATCGCCCTTGCGCCAGGCCGCCAACTGTCTGATCACCCCGCACGCTGCCTGGTATTCCGATGCCGCGGTCGGTCGGTTGCAGGGTCTTGTCGCCCAGGACATCGATCGCGCGCTGAACGGCAAACCGCCGCGAAGGCCGGTACCCGGCCTGTGATCAATGCCGCCGCCCGATCGCGGCGCTTCAAGGAGACAAACACGTGAAACTGCTGCGATATGGTGAGCCCGGCGCGGAAAAGCCGGGCATTGTCGATGCCTCCGGTGCAATCCGCGATCTGTCCGGTCAGGTCGGCGACATCGCCGGCGACGTGCTGACATCGGCGGGTCTGGCCAAGCTGGCCGGCGTCGACGCCGCCGCCCTTCCGCTGGTTGAGGGCAATCCGCGCATCGGACCGTGCGTCGGTGATGTGGGCAAATTCATCTGCATCGGTCTGAACTATTCCGACCATGCCGCCGAGACCGGCCTGCCGGTGCCCGAGGAGCCGATCCTGTTCTTCAAGGCGACATCGGCCATCTGCGGGCCTGACGACGAGGTTTTGATCCCGCGCGGTTCGGTCAAGACCGACTGGGAGGTCGAACTCGGCGTCATCATCGGCGACGAGGCGCGCTATGTCAGCGAAGCGGACGCGATGAACCATGTCGCCGGCTATTGCGTCGTCAACGACGTCTCCGAGCGCGACTTCCAGATCCATCGCGGCGGCCAGTGGGTGAAGGGCAAGTCGGCCGACACCTTCGGTCCGATGGGACCTTGGATGGTCACGCGCGACGAAATCGCCGACCCGCAGAACCTGGCCATGTGGCTGGAGGTGGACGGTCATCGCTACCAGGACGGCACCAGCGGCACGATGGTGTTCGGCGTTGCCCATCTGGTCAGCTATGTCAGCCAGTTCATGTCGTTGCAGCCCGGCGATGTGATCTCGACGGGCACGCCGCCCGGCGTCGGCATGGGCCAGAAGCCCGAAGTGTTCCTCAAGGCCGGCCAGACCATGCGTCTTGGCATCGAAGGTCTTGGCGAACAGACCCAGAGCGTCGGCCAGGCCTGATCGCCACGCCCGTGCCGGGTGCGCCGATCATGACACCGCAGCGTGTGACGCTTGTTACGCTCGGCGTGGCCGATCTCGACCGGTCGCGACGGTTCTACCAAGCATGGGGCTGGCGGGCGCATCCCGGTTCCGAAGACGGCATGGTCATCTTCCAGATGCATGGCGCACTGCTTGGTCTTTTCGGACGCGCAGCGCTGGCCGCCGATCAAGGGCGGCCCGGCGCTGCGTTGGGCACGGGCGCGATGACGTTGGCGCAGAACCAGCCGACCAGGCAGGCCGTCGACGCGGTCTTTGCGCGCGCCATCGAGGCCGGTGCAACGGCCCTCAAGGCGCCCGAGGATGTGTTCTGGGGCGGTTACTCCGGCTATTTCGCCGACCCGGACGGCCATGTCTGGGAAATCGCGATGAACCCGTTCTGGCCGCTGGCCGCCGATGGCAGCATCACCCTTCCGGATCCGGCAGGCTGAACCTCCAGCGACAGAGTGTGGCGCGGCCGCGCCGGCGCGGACGTTGCAGGCCCTGCCGGCGGGCCATGGCAAGACCTGTGCGGCGCGGTTCGCTGGCGGGCCTCCCATTGCCATCGCGCGGACCGCAACAAAACCGTTGCATCCCGTTGTTGCCGGGTTAAGGTTAAATTGGTCAGGCCAATTTCAACCGTGGCCTGGCGGATTTCAGGCGACCGATGGAGGTTCGGTCGCCGTAACGGGAGGAAATCATGAAATCACTTTTGACGACGACGGCTGCGCTCGCCCTTGCGGCTGGCATCGCCGTGCCGGCGGCCGCGCAGGTCATGGCCGAAAAGGGCATGGAAGCGGATTTGGTCCTGCTGCCGAAATTCCTCGGCATCTTGGTGTTCGACCAGGCCAATGAGGGCGCGCAGGAAGCCCATGCCGAACTGGGCAACCCGGGCGAACTCCTGTTCCTTGGGCCAACGCCGGAAAACTCCGTGGCCGGCCAGATCGAGATCATGACGACCGCCACCACGCAGGGCCGCGCCGGCGTGATGCTCTCCAACAATGCGGGCGACCAGATCGCCCCGGCCGCGCAGGCCCATCGTGACGGCGGCGGGGTCGTGGTCACCTGGGACAGCCCGATCCCGTCCGGCGAAGGCGAGGATGTGTTCGTCGCGCAGGTCGATTTCGGCTCGATCGGCGTCGTGATGGCCGACATGGCCCATTCGATCCTCGATGGTGAAGGCCAGATGGCGGTGCTGTCCGCAACGCCCGATGCGGCCAACCAGAACGCCTGGATCGCGGCGATGGAAGAGGCGCTGACCGACGACAAGTACGCCGGCATCGAACTGGTCGACATCGTCTATGGCGATGACCAGTCGGAGGTCTCCTACAATCGCGCGCTGGCGCTCGTTGACCAGTATCCCGATCTGGGCCTGATCATGTCGCCGACGACTGTCGGCATCCAGGCCTCGGCCAAGGCGATGCAGGACGAGGGCCTGTGCGACGACGTCAAGGTATCGGGTCTGGGCCTGCCTGCCGAGATGGTGAGCTTCACGATGAATGGCTGCGCGCCCGAGTTCGCGCTGTGGGACTTCCGCGACCTTGGCTATCTGACCTACTACACGACCTATCTGCTCGCGACCGGTCAGATCGAAGGCGAGATCGGCGAGAGCTTCATGGCCGGCCGGATGGGCGAATACGCCATCGAGGCCGATCCTGGCCGCGAAGGCACCAAGCGCATCCTGATGGGTCCGTTCACGGTCTACAACGCCGACAATGTGGAGGCGGCTGCCCAGTAGGCACCGCTCGCCGGGCGCGATGCCAAGCGCATCGCGCCCGGATATGCTCAAGGCCGTTTGCGCCATGTCCGACGCCGTTTTGACGATGGCCGGCATCACCAAGACCTTTGGGATGACGGCAGCGCTCAGCAACGTTTCGCTTGAGGTCCATCCCGGCGAAGTGCACGCGCTTTTGGGCGAGAACGGCGCCGGCAAATCGACGCTGATCAAGATCATGACCGGCGTCCACCAGCCAACGGTGGGCGCACTGACGGTCGACGGCCGGCAGGTCGCGATGCGTTCGACGCATGAGGCGCAGGCGCTGGGGATCGCGGCGATCTACCAGGAGCCGATGGTCTTTCCTGATCTCGACGTGGCCGAGAACATCTTCATCAGCCATGCCGATCGCGGCGCTGTCATGAACTGGCGGCAGACGCGGCGCGACGCCGCGCAGATCATCGAACGGCTCGGCATCACGATGGATGTCACCCGTGCCGCCAGCGGGCTGACGCTTGCCGAACAGCAGACCGTCGAGATCGCCCGCGCGCTGTCGCAGGACGTGCGCGTCCTGATCATGGACGAGCCGACGGCGTCGCTGTCCGCCCATGAGGTCGAGCAACTGCTCACCATCGCGCGGACATTGGCGGCCGAGGGCGTCGCCGTCATCTACATCTCGCACCGGCTCGAAGAGGTGTTCGAGGTGGCCGACCGTGTGACGGTCATGCGCGATGGTCAGCACATCTCGACCAAGCCGATTGCCGAAGTCACGTCCGATACGCTGATTGCCGAGATGGTCGGCCGCGACGCGTCGGAGTTCTTTGCCCGCGAGACCAGCCATGCACGGCCGGACGTCGTCTTGTCCGTCAAGGAGTTGAGCAGAACGGGCGCGTTCTCGGACGTCAGTTTCGATGTTCATGCCGGCGAGGTCGTCTGCTTTGCCGGGCTGGTCGGTGCGCGGCGCACCGATGTCGGCCTCGCCATCTTCGGCGTCGAGCCGGCGACCGGCGGCACCATCGCGCTCGACGGCGAACCGGTGACGATCGCAACGCCGCAGGACGCCATGGCGCGCGGCATCGCTTACGTGTCCGAGGACCGGCGCAAGCTGGGCCTTGCCATGCCGATGGCGATCACCGCCAACGCCTCGCTGGCGACGCTCGGGCGATACCTGTCGCAGTTCGGCCTGATCCGGCGCGGCGCGGAGCGATCGATGGCCGAGAGCTTCCGCGAGCGGTTGAACATCCGCACACCGAGCGTCGACATGGCCGTCGGCAATCTCTCCGGCGGCAACCAGCAGAAGGTGATGCTCGCCAAGTGGCTCAACATGAGTCCGCGCCTTCTGATCCTCGATGAGCCGACGCGCGGCATCGATGTCGGCGCCAAGGCGGAAGTGCACCAGATGATCCACGAACTGGCCGCCCAAGGCGTGGCGATCATGGTCATCTCGTCCGACCTGCCCGAGGTGATGTCGCTCGCCGACCGTATCATCGTCATGCGCGAGGGCGTGCAGATGGGCACCTTCGACGGCGCCGAAGCCACCCAGGAGGCGGTGATGCGGCTGGCGACCGGTCAGTCGCTCGAAGAACCGACGAGGGCGGCGTGAACGATCTCTTCCACCGCCTGTCGCCGACCGCGCTGCGCCTTCTGGCGCTGATCATCGTGGTCTTGCTGGTGCTGGCATTCTTCGCCACCCAGATCGACAACTACCCCAACGCCCGGCTGTTCAACCGCATCTCGACTTCGGTCGCGATCATGGCGTTGATCGCCACGGGCCAGGCGCTGGTCGTCTTGACGCGCAACATCGATCTGTCCGTCGGTTCGATCGTCGGCTTCACCGCCTACATCGTCGGCGACATCGTCACGCGGTTTCCCGATCTCAATCCGCTGATTGTCGTTCTGGCGGCGATCGCCTTCGGTGCGGTGCTGGGCGCGGTCAACGGCCTTCTGGTCGCCTATGGCCGGGTGCCGGCGATCATCGTCACGCTGGGCACGCTGGCGCTCTACCGCTCGCTTCTGGTCGAGTACTCCGGCGCGCAGTCGATCATCACCGCCAATCTGCCCGACTGGATCCTCGAACTGCCGCGCATCAACGTCCTTGAGATCGGCCGGCTCGACCTGCGGCTGACCTTCGTCATCTCGGTCATCGTCGTCATCGCCGTGCATGTCGCCTTGTCGCGCCTGCGGGCCGGGCGGCGCTTCTACGCGGTCGGCTCCAACCCCGAGGCGGCCAAGTTCGCCGGCATCAATGCCGAACGCACCATCCTGACCGCCTTCATCCTGTGCGGCGCGTTGTGCGGGCTGGCCGGCTTCATGTTCCTGGCGCGCTTCGGCAACATCACGGTGGTCGCCGGGCTTGGCTTCGAACTCAAATCCGTCGCCGCCGTCGTGGTCGGCGGGGTCAACATCTTCGGCGGGTCGGGCACGATCATCGGTGCGTTCATCGGCGCCGTGCTTGTCGATCTGATCGAGACCAGCCTGGTGCGCTGGCCGCTTGTCAGCGAGTTCTGGCGCGAAGCGGTGCTCGGCTTCCTGATCCTTGCATCCGTTGCCGTCGATGCGTTGGTGATGCGGCGACTGATGGCCGCGCGCGCCCGCCGCGCCCAGGAGGCGGCGGCCAAGGACGAGATCGCCGCCGTGCAGGGAGGGGCGCCATGACGACGCAAGACGCGCCCGCGCTCGCCAGGCCGCCGTCGCTCATCGGCCGGCTGTGGGGTTGGGAGGGCTTCCTGCTCGCCATCCTGATCGGCACGGTGATCGCCAACGCCAGCCTGTCGGACGTGTTCTGGACGGTCGGCAACCAGATCAACCTGTTCCAGCTGTCGATCGAGAAGATCATCGTCGCGCTGATCATGACGTTCATCATCATCAATGGCGAGATCGACCTGTCGGTCGCCTCGATGATGGGGCTGGCCGCCTGCGCGTTCGGCTGGTTGTTCGACAATGGCGTGCCCGCCTATCTGGCGATCGTCATCTGCCTGATGATCGGCATAGCCGGCGGCGGGCTCAACGCCTTCTTCATCACCGTGATCGGCCTGCCGTCGCTGGTCGTCACGCTTGCCATGCTGATCGGCTTTCGCGGGCTGGCGCGGGTTCTGGTCGAGGATCGCGGCATCACCGATTTTCCCCTCTGGTTCGACGCGCTCGGCCAGCAGCCGCTGATCGGGCCGGTGCCGCTGGCGCTGATCATCTTCGCCATCGGAATCGTCATCGCCATCGTCGTGCTGCAGTTCTCGGGCTTCGGCCGCAAGGTCTATGTGATCGGCAACGCGGCCGAGGTTGCGCGCTATTCGGGCGTTGACGTTGCGCGGGTCAAGGCGACGCTGTTCATGGTCTCCGGCCTTGTCTCGGCGCTCGCCGGCCTCCTTTATGCGGCGCGCGTGGGCGCGGTGCGCGGCGATGTCGCGCTCGGCTTTGAGCTCGACATCATCACCATGGTGCTGCTCGGCGGCATTTCGATCTTCGGCGGCAAGGGCACCTTGTTCGGCGCGCTGCTGGCGATGCTGATCGTCTTGAACCTGCGCAACGGCATGGCGCTGGCCGACATCACCGGCCATTTGCAGACGGGCGTCATCGGGCTGTTGCTGATCCTGTCCGTGCTGGTGCCGAACATCCGCGCCAGCCTTGCCACCCGCATTGAACAGCGCCGCGCCGCGCGCGACCTGTCATGAGCGCGGGCGAGGGACCGACAACGCGGCTCGATGCGCCCATCGAACGCCGCTCTGTTGCCGAACAGGTCGCCCAGCGGATCATGGAACTGGTGCGCACCGGCGCGTTGGGGCCGGGCGACCAACTTCCGCCCGAGCGGGAACTTGCCGCTTCCCTGCATGTGTCGCGGCCAAGCGTGCGCGAGGCCATTCGCGGGCTGACGATCCTGGGCGTGGTGCGCACGCGCCAGGGCGGCGGTGTCTACATCTCCGATCTTGCCGCCGAGGATTTGCTGGGACCGCTGCAGTTCTTCATCTCGCTGGAAGATGTGAACCTGCGCGAACTCTATGACGCGCGCATGCTGATCGAACGCGAGGTGGCGCGCCGTGCCGCCGGCAATGTGACATCGGCACAACTCGACCACCTGGGCGAGATCATCGCCGCACAGGAGCGCGCGCTCGATGATCCGGTGCGCTTTCGGCTGTCGGACACCGAGTTCCACCGCATCTTGTGGGTGAGCGCCGGAAACGCCTTTCTGGCGCGGTTCGGCGAGAGCCTGAATGTGCTCGGTCTCGAGTTCCGCAAGACTGCGTCGGAGACGCCGGGCGTGCTGCGCGGCTCGATCGACGACCACAGGCGGATCGTCGCGGCGCTTGCGGCGGGCGATGCGGACGCCGCCGCCCGATGCGCCGAGCAGCACATGCGCAACGTGTTCGAAACAACCGTGACCTGGCACGAAACCATGGGGGAAAAGGCCCAATGACCGTCAGACTTGGCGTGGTCGGCACCGGATGGTGGGCGACCTTCAATCACATTCCGGTCGCTCAAGACCATCCGGACGCGGAGGTCGTCGCCATCGCCGATCTGAACCCGGCGCGGCTCACCGAAGTCGGTGACCGGTTCGGCATCGCCAATCGCTACGCCAGCGCCGAAGCGATGCTGGAGGCCGAAACGCTCGATGGCGTGATGGTGGCGACGCCCCACATCGCCCATGCCGCACCGGCGCTCGCCTCGCTCAACGCCGGCTGCCATGTGCTCGTCGAAAAACCGATGGTCACGACAACCGCGGACGCACATGCTGTCGTCGCCGCCGCACAAGCCGCAAACCGCGAAGTGCTGATCCCCTGCGGCTGGAACTTTCGCGACTATACGGCAAAGGCCGCCCAATGGGTGCGTGAGGGCCGGATCGGCCAGGTTGAGCATGTCGTCGCGCAAATGGCCTCGGCGCTTGAAGACCTTTTTGCCGGCGAGCCGATGATCGAGACCGCTGAGCACATGTATCGCCCGCCGCCCTCCACCTGGGCCGACCCGGAGAAGGCCGGCGGCTATGGCTGGGGACAGATGTCACACCTGCTCGCCTGGGTCTTTCATGTCTCCGACCTGCGGCCAAGGCAGGTGCATGGCATGGCCGTGCCCTCGCGCACCGGCGTCGACCAGTATGACGCGGCAAGCGTCATCTGCGACAATGGCGCAACGATCGCGCTGTCCGGTTCGGCGACCGTGCCCAAGCATCGCGGCTTTCAGATGGATGTGCGCCTGTTCGGATCGGAGGGCATGATCGTCTTCGATGTCGAGCGCGAACGGTTGGAGTTGGCCCGCCGCGACGGAACCGAGGAAACCCATCCGTTTTCGCGCGGCGAGGGCGCCTATATCGGCGAGGGTCCGGTGGCCCGCTTCATCGAGATCTGTGCGGGCAAGCCGGTCGAGAACGCCGCCAATGCCGAAAACGGCGCGCGCGTCGTTGAAACGCTCGATGCGATGTATCGCTCGGCGCGGTCCGGCAGGACGGAGGAGGTGTGATGCGCCTTTCGGTCACCAGCTGGTCGTTTCCGGCCTGCACGCTGGTCGAGTGCGCGGCGATCACTCAAGCGTTGGGAATCGGCGCGCTCGATGTGGGCCTGTTCTACCGGTCCGCCTTGCCCAAGGATGAACTGCTCGCCGATCCGGACGCGGTCGCAGCGCGCGTGCGCGCGCTCGGCGTCGACGTGCCCAACTACTACCACCTGTTCGGCGCCGGGCTCGACGACCGCAACAACGCCGATCCGGCGAGCCTGGCCGACAACCTGGTCGATCTGACCCGCGTCCTCCAGTTTGCGGACGCTGCCGGCATCGCAACGGTTTTCGTCCTGCCCGGCGTCGTCAATCCCGGCCAGAGCCGCTCGGCGGCGCAGGCGGCATCGGCCGCCAACATGCGCGAACTCTTGGCGTTGTCGGGCGATTTCGACGCCACGCTGACCATCGAGCCGCATGTGCACTCGATCCTCGAAAGCCCCGCCGACACGCTTCGTTATCTGGACGCCGTCCCGGGCCTGAAACTGACGCTGGACTACGCCCATTTCGCGTGCCTTGGCTACCGGCAGGATGAGATCGATCCGCTCGCCCCGCACGCCGCCCATGTGCATCTGCGGCAGGCCCGATCGGGCGCGTTGCAGACACCGGCCGATCGCGGCACCATCAACATGGCCGCCCAGTTCGGCACGCTCAACGACGCCGGCTATGACGGCGCGATGGCGCTGGAGTTCGTCCATCAGGACTATATGGGCACGATGCACGAGGACGTTCTGACCGAGACGGTCGCCGTCCGCGATGCCTGGCGGCGCTGGTCGGGCGAGGGCGGCTGAGCCGCCCCGCTTCCCGCGTCAGCGGCCGATCGGCAGCGGCTGCGCGCGCACGTCGGCCGGCACCGGGCCGAGCTTGCCGTTCGGATCGTCCATGGCGATGATCGCCGCCATGTCGGACGCATCGAGCGCGAAGTCGAAGATGTCGATGTTCTGCGCAATGTGGGCCGGCGTCCTCGAACGGGGGATGATCTGAAGGCCCTCCTGCACATGCCAGCGCAAGACCACCTGCGCGGGCGTCTTGCCGTGCTTGTTGGCGATGCGCTGCAGCGCTGCGTCGTCGGCAAGTGCGCCCTGGCCGAGCGGGCTCCAGCTTTCGATCTGGATGCCCATCGCGGTGTGATGGGCCCGCGCGGCGCGCTGCTGGTAGCGCGGGTGCAGTTCGACCTGGTTGACCGCCGGCGTCACGCCGGTCTCGCCGATGATCCGCTCCAGATGGTCGCGATCGAAGTTGGAAACGCCGATCGAGCGGACGCGGCCCTCCTCGCGCAGCCGCACGAAGGCCTTCCAGCTGTCGGCATATTTGTCCTCATGCGGGCAGGGCCAGTGGATCAGATAGAGATCAAGGTAATCGAGGCCGAGCCGTTCCATGCTCTCGTCGAACGCGCGCAGCGCGGTGTCGTAGCCGTGCCTGTCGTTCCACAGCTTGGTGGCGATGAACAGGTCGTCACGCGGCAGGCCGCTGGCCGCGATCGCCCGTCCCACGCCGCGCTCGTTGGCATAGGCATGGGCGGTGTCGATGTGCCGGTAGCCGGCTGCAAAGGCGTGGGCGAGCACGCCCTCGGCCTCGTCGTCGGCAATCTGCCAGACGCCGAAGCCAATCTGCGGCATGGTGTTGGCATCGTTCAGCGTCAGCGTCGGGATCGTGGTCATGTCCGGGCTCCTGGTGACGGGCCGCAGCACGTCTGCGCCATCGCTGGCAGCGTGCCGGTTGGCCGTTGATTGTGCTGTGTTGCTTGGCGTGCGCGGCGCAAGGCGCGCGACGGCGTCGGTGAGACGGCTTCCATGATCGGGCGGCGACGGGTCCGCTGTCAAGCGCGGCGTGGCGCCGAACCGGCCGCCGGCGCCGCTTGACCTGCCGGGCGACGCTGCTACGAGACTGGTGGGGAGGAGCCGGCCGCCATGATCCACAAGGCGACGAAGATCGTCATCATCACCGAAAAGCTGATCTTTGACGGTGTCGCCGGGATCATCGAGGAGGAGGGCGCCAGCGGCTACACCGTCGTCGCCGCCGGCGGCAAGGGCAGCCGCGGCGTGCGCGCATCGGGCCGGCCGGCGGTGGTCGATGCCTTCGCCAACGTCAAGATCGAGGTGATCTGCGCCAGCAAGGGCATGGCCGAACGCATCGCCGACCGCGTCGCCGGCCAGTATTTCCAGAACTACTCCGGCATCACCTATCTCGAAGAGGTCGAGATCCTGCGTCCGCACAAGTTCTGACCGGTCGAGCGCCGCGCCCGGTCACACGCCGAACACGGCCTGCGCCAGCGCGATGTAGAGCGGAATGCCGATGGCGATCGCGACCGGCGTGCCGATGCTGGTCGAGGCGCCGATATACGATGACGGATTGGCGGACGGGATGCCGGCGCGCAGCGTCGGCGGACCGGAGATGTCCGAACTGGAGCCGGCCAGCACCGCCAGCAGCACCACGCCGCCGGGGCTGAAGCCGGTTGCGACATGGGCGATCGTGCCCAGCCCGAAGGCGATCAGCCCGTGCGCCAGCGGAGCGAGCGCCGCATAGACGGCATACCAGTGCGCGACCTTTCGCAGTTCATTGAGCCGGGTATAGGCCTCCATGCCCATGATCAGCATCAGGATCGACAGGAGGCCGCGAAACAGCGGATCGTAGAACCCTTCGAACACTTCGTCCGGCCGCGTCAAAAGGCCCAGCGCCAGCCCCAGGATCAGCGCCGAAAGGGCCGAGCCGCGCAGGCTGTCGGCGATGATCGGCCAGATCCTGACGCGGGTTTTGGCGGCGCCGCCACGCCGCGTCAGGAACAGGTTGGCCAGAACGATCGCCAGCACCAGCGCCGGAATGTCCATGAACGGGTACAGCGCCGGCACCCAGGCCTCGTAGAAGATGTCCTGCTCTTCGAGCAGCACCATGGCGGCGGCGAGCGTCGAGGCGCTCACCGCGCCGAACAGGCCGGCGGTGGCGATCGCATCCTCGGTGCGCACGCCGGGCAACAGCGCCAGCGTGTAGCGGCCGATCAGCACGATGCCGCAGCCAAGCAGCGACGAAAACAGCGCCGGCAGCAGCATGTCGGCGAAATCGGCCTGCCGGATCTCCATGCCGCCATCGATGCCGATCCGCATCAACAGCATGAAGACGGCGAACTTGTAGATCGAATCGGGGATTTCGAGCTTGCTGCGGAAGGCGGCCAGCGCCATGCCGCCGATCAGGAACGCGAGCGCGGGCGTTTGGAACTGCGCGGCAAAGCGCGCCAGAAAGTCGATCAGAAGGTCCATGGCCTCGCAGCGCCCCCGGGCGCGATCTTGGTCGCAACGGGTATCGGCGGGAGGCGGAAGAGCGTCAAGGGCGGGCCCGGCGTGGAGGCAGCGCCGGGCCCGATTGTCCAGAGGTCAGCCGGACGGGAAAGGATCGGTGGTCAGTCGAGGAAGCGGGCTTTTTCGGCCTGGTCGCGGGTGATGCCCATGTCATCGAGCAGGTAGTCAGGCTTGGCCTTGAGCATGTCGGCCTGGCGCGCGCGGCGCGCCCGTTCGGCGGCTTTGGCGACGATGGCGAAGGGCCGGAAGCCGGCGCGCGGCGTGGTGGGAGCGGCGGTCTCGGCGGCGATGATGCGGGCGATGGCGGTCATGACGGTCTCCTTGGCGGCGGTGGCCTGCGGTGGTGTTGCCTGTCTTTTGCCGCAATTGCCGCCAGGGGTCTGTGTGAACGGTCACACGCGCGCTTCTCATCGTTTGTTGGCGTATGCCGGACCTTCAGTCCCGCCCGCCCAACGGTCCCAGCTGCGCGGCCAGCCGCGCGGTGACCTCCAGGCCCGCCAGCGTCGGGCCAAGCGCCGGCTGGCGGTCGTGGATGTCGATGCCGACACGCGCGCCGTAAAGCCGCTTGCCGTAGCAGATCAGGTGCTCGATGCCCTGCATGACGAAGCTGATCGCGGGCAGCGTGGCGCGGTAGGTCGCCTCGGCCTCGTCGATCCGCCCGGCGCGGAAACCGTCATAGATGCGCACCGCATGATCGATGCAGTCGGGCGCCAGCACGAAGCCGCGACAGCCGGCGTGCAGATTGTCGATCATCTCGAGCCCGGCGCGTCCGTTGAAGACGGGCAAGCGCCGCTCGGTCGCATCGAGCAACTGCGCGATCTCGACGATCGTGCCTTCCGCCTTGATCAGCGTGAAGTTGGGACAGCGTTCGCGCAGCGTGACCACCTCATGGGCGGTCAGGCCGAAGCCGAGAAAGGCCGGCGCATTCTGGATCGCGACGGGCAGCGCGGTCGCCTCCATCACGCGGGCGAAGAAATCCAGATAGGTCGCCGCGCCATACCGTCCCGCCATCGGTGGCTGCAGGATCAGCCAGTCCGCGCCGACCCGTTCGGCATGGCGAACCTGCGCGATCTGCTCGGCGACCGACGCGCCGAAGATGGTGAAGGCGAGCGGCACGCGCCCGGCCGTCTCGTCGGCCACCCAGTCCATCACCCGGCAGCGCTCGGCTTCGGTCAGCTTGGCGACCTCGGTGGCCAGCCCGAGCGCGGCCATGCCGTGCACGCCGGCCGCAAGGCACTGCCGCACCTGATGGCGCATCGCCTGTTCGTCCAGCGCCTCGGCGGCGTCGAACAGCGCGTAAACGATGGCGTAGATGCCGTGAAACCGGTCGGTGTCGATGCTTGTGTTCATGGTGCGACACTCGGGTGCAAGGGCGGCTGCGGTCAAGCCGTCCGGGCGCATCGGGCCGCTTGTGCCGGTCGCCGGCCGGGGCCACTTGCACCGCCAGGCACCTGTCCTAGACTTGTGGGCATGAGGCCGGGCAGGGAGCGCGAACAATGGACATCACCCGATGACGGCGCGACCGCGCACGAAAAGACCATCTTCCGACGGGCGCGACACACGCGGCGCGGGCGCGACCCTGGACTATGCCGGCTTCGTCGATGCCGTCGTCGCCAGGCAGGGCAAGCTCAGCCGCGGCATGAGCCAGATCGCGCAGTTCTGCCTCAACCATCCCGAAGACGTCGCGCTCTCCAACATCGTGCGCCTTGCCAAGCTGGCCGATGTCGCGCCGGCCAGCATCACCCGGTTCTCCAAGGAGTTCGGCTTTTCCGGCTTTGCCGCCCTGCAGGCCGTGTTCCGCCAGCGCCTTGTCGGCCCGCGCATGACCTATGCCGAACGCATGTCCGCCCTGCGCGAGCGCCCCACGGGCGAAACGCTCGACCTTGAGCATCCCTCGGCGGTCTTCGACACCTTTGTGCAGTCGGCGATGGATTCGCTGGTGCGGCTGGGCGAGGAGATCGACCGGCCGGCCATCGAGCGCGCCGTCGATGTGCTCGCTGAAACCGATGCGGTCCATATCGCGGCGGCGCGCGGCGCGTTCGGCATCGGCGCCTATGCGCTTTACGGGTTTTCCAATGTCGGCAAGCGTGCCCATCTGATCGACAACACCGGCGCCATGCGCGCCGAACAGGTGTTCGCCATCGGCGACAATGATGCGCTGCTTGCATTGACCTTCGATGATTATACGCCCGAGACGGCCGAGATCGCGTTGGCGGCCGACGCGCGGGGCTGCCCCGTCATCGCCATCACCGACACCGAACTGAGCCCGATCGCCAGTCTGGGCGACCCGGCGCTCTATGTGCGCGAGGCCCGGCTTGGCCATTTCCGCTCGCAGGTGCCCGCGCTCGTCCTGTGCCAGGCGATCATCGTCAGCCTGGGTCGCCGGCTCGACAATGGCGCCTGACATCGGCTGATCAGGTCGGTCAGAAATTTTCACGACAGCCTTTGCGAAAATGGGCTTGCAAATCGACGCGGGCCGGACAAAGCTTGCCGCCGGGAGGAGCAAGACGTGTCCGAGGATGTCGTCTTCGATTTTGCGGGCCGCCATGTGCTAGTCATCGGCGCGAGCCGGGGCGGCATCGGCGCCGCGATCGCCCGCCGGTTCGCCGCCGCAGGCGCCAGCGTGCACGTGACCGGCGTCGAGCCGGAGCCGGTCGACGACATCGCCGAGATCTGCGACTACACCCAACTCGATGTGACCGATGACGACGGCATCGCCGCCTTGGCCGATCGCATGCCAAGGCTCGATGCGCTGATCAACTGCGCCGCGATCACCTCGCGTGGCCGCGAGATGGCGCAGGACTTTTTCGAGAAGGTCGTCGACGTCAATCTGCACGGCACGTTCCGCACCGCCAGGGCACTGCATCGCCCGCTCAGCGAAAGCGGCGGCTGCGTGATCAACCTGGCGTCGATGTATGCGTTCTTCGGCAGCCCGAAAAACCCGGCCTATGGCGCCAGCAAGGCGGCGGTGGCGCAACTGACGAAATCGCTCGCCATTGCCTGGGCCGACGACGGCATTCGCGTCAACGCGGTCGCGCCGGGCTTCATCGTGACCGAGCAATCGGCACGGAGCCGCACCGACCCCGCCCATGTGGCGGCGGTGAGTGCGCGCACCCCGCTCGGCCGCTGGGGCGATCCCGACGACATTGCCGGTCCGGTGCTGTTTCTGGCCTCGCCGGCCGCCGCGTTCATCACCGGCACGTGCCTGGCCGTTGACGGAGGGTACTCGGTTGTCTGAAACTCGTCTGATCAAGGGAGGAGCCGCGCGCATGTGCGGTTGGGCGCTATGAAGGCAGTCGCAGGCATCGGCGCGGCGGTCATCGGCACCGGCTTCATCGGCATGGTGCATGCCGAAACGCTGCGCCGGATGGGCGTGCGTATCGTCGGCGTCCTGGGCAGCAGCCCCGAACGCGGCGCCGAGAAGGCGCCCGCCATGGGCGCGGCCAGGGCCTACCGGACGATCGAGGAACTGGCGGCCGATCCCGATGTCGGCGTCGTGCACATCACCTCGCCCAACAAGGCGCACTACCCGCAGGCCAAGGCGCTGATCGCCGCCGGCAAGCACGTCCTGTGCGAGAAGCCGCTGGCGATGTCGTCGCGGGAATCGGCGGAACTGGCGCAGATGGCGCGCCAGACCGACCGCATCTGCGCCGTCAACTACAACGTGCGCTTCTACCCGCTGAACATGCATGCCCACGCCATGGTGCGCGATGGCGCGTTGGGCGACGTCCACATGATCACCGGCCACTATTTGCAGGACTGGCTGTTCAAGGACACCGACTGGAATTGGCGTCTGGAGGTCGAGGAGGGTGGCCCGCTGCGCTCGTTCGGCGACATCGGCACGCACTGGATCGACCTGATGAGTTTCATCAGCGGCCACAAGGTGACCTCGGTGATGGCCGAACTGATGACCGTCCGGAAGGTGCGCCAGCAACCGGTGGGACCGGTCGAGACCTTCTCGCAGGGCGGATCAGGCGAGACCGTTCCGCGTCAGATCGCGACCGACGATGTCTCCATGCTGCTGCTGCGCTTTGCCAATGGCGCGCGCGGATCGGTGACCATCAGCCAGGTCAGCGCCGGCCATCGCAACGGAATGCGCTGGCAGATCGACGGCGCCAAAGCGGCGGCCAACTGGCATTCCGAAACGCCCGAGCAACTGTGGATCGGCCATCGCGACAGGCCCAACGAGATCCTGCAGCGCGACCAGGCGCTGATGAAGCCCGAGGGCGTTGCCGCATCGAACCTTCCGGGCGGGCACGCCGAGGGCTTTGCCGACGCCTTCTACGGCATGTTCCGCGCCGTCTATGCGGCGGTGGCCGAAGGCAAACGCCCCGCCCGGCCGCTCTATGCGACGTTCGATGACGGCCATTACGAGATGCTGGTCTGCGACGCCGTTCTGCAAAGCGCAAAGGCGGGCCGATATGTCGATGTGGGCAATGGCTGACCAACGCCGGGACCGGAAAGGCGAGCGATCATGCAACTGGGCATTCTGACGGCACCGTTTGAGGGCACATCGCTCGACGATGTGGCCGATTGGGCGGCTTCGGAAGGGTTCGAGGCGCTGGAAATCGCCTGCTGGCCGGTCTCCACCGGGCCGACGCGCCGTTATGCCGGAACCAGTCACATCGATGTCGCCAATGTCGCCGGCGATGCCGCTGGGGCGATCACGCAATCGCTGGCCGACAAGGGCCTGAGCGTGTCGGCGCTCGGCTATTACCCCAACCCGCTGCATCCGGACGCCGACCACCGCGCCATGGTGATCGCGCATCTGAAGAAGGTCATCGACTGCGCCGGCCAGATGGGCGTCGGACTGGTCAACACCTTCTGCGGCGGCGATGCGGCGCTGAACATCGACCGGAACTGGGAGAACGCGCTCAAGGTCTGGCCGGACATCATCGCCCACGCCAGCGACAGGGGCGTCAAGCTGGCCTTCGAGAACTGCCCGATGATCTTCAGCCATGACGAGTGGCCGGGCGGGCACAACATCGCCTATTCGCCGTACATCTGGCGCCGCATCTTCGAGGCCTGGGGCGACGACATCGGAATGAACTTCGATCCCAGCCATCTGGTCTGGCAGATGATCGATCAGTCACGCTTCATCGCCGAGTTCGGCGCCCGGTTCCATCACGTGCATGCCAAGGATGTGATGATCGACCGTGAGGGGCTTTACGAGCGCGGCGTGATGTCGGTCGGCATGGGCTGGCAGGTGCCGCGCATGCCCGGACTGGGCGACAACGACTGGAGCGCATTTTTCTCCGGACTGTACCGGGTCGGCTATGACGGCCCGGTCATCATTGAACACGAGGACCGCGATTTTGAAGGCACCGACGCCAGGGTCAAACGAGGTTTCCGGCTGGCGCGTGATGTTCTGCGGCCCTTCATCGTCTGACCGACACCGCATGAGGGCCGCGCAAGTCTTAACCAAGGAGGAGTGGAAATGAGGAACTTGGCACTTGGCGTGGCGGCAGCCGCGCTCATGACGGCCATGCCGTCGACTTCGTTTGCCGACGACTATGTGATCGGCGTGTCCAACACGGTGCAGGGCAATGGCTGGCGCGAGCAGATGATCTGCGCCATCAAGGCCCAGGCGCTGGATTCGGGCAAGGTCGCTTCACTCAACATCGCCCACCGCAACACCGATGCGGCCGGCCAGCTTGAGGACATCCGCAACCTGATCGAGGCCGGCGTCGATGCGATCGTCGTCAATCCGGCCGATCCCGAGGGCATCAACTCCGCCGTCAAGGCGGCGACCGATGCCGGCATCGTCGTCGTCGCGGTCGACCAGGCGGTGACAGAAGAATCGGCCTATGTGCTCTCCAACAACCAGGAGGAATACGCCTATCTGGGCGCCAAGTGGCTGTTCGAGCAACTCGGCGGCGATGGTGACGTCGTCTACATGCGCGGCGCGGCCGGTGCCGCAGCCGACGACGACCGCGATGCCGGCTTCGACCGTGC